>JAYWIB010000210.1:0-3805 GCA_043789265.1 Chitinophagaceae bacterium | reverse complement strand
CCAGTGAACTGTCTATTCTTTCCTCGGCAATACAAAATAAAAAAGCAGGTATAAGATTGCCCAATGCCCCGGACAAAAACACCAGCAATAATTTTTCTGAGGGTATACTTTTTATTGCCCGGAGGGCAATGGGTAAAAATACAAGCCCTGAAGAGGATATCCTGATAGAAGCTACCTGGTAAGCAGTGAGTCCATTGTTCAGCCCTATTTTCATTAATATAAAACTGCTGCCCCAAATAATGGAGAGCACCGCAAACATAAGCCAGTTGATAAGGTTTTTACTCACTGTGCAAATGTGATGATATAATTTTTATTTGCTCCTTTATTTCACCAATTAATTTTAATGCCTACCTAAAAATAAAATAATACATCGCTAGTTTACACAATGTATATTTAAGGATGCAACGTATTTTAAAAAAATTGCAACTTAACGTTCAACTAAAAACTAATTTTTATGGGACTAATCAAAGAATTTAAAGAATTTGCCATTGCAGGAAATGTAGTGGATTTGGCGGTAGCCGTAGTAGTAGGTGCAGCCTTTGGCGCCATTGTAGGCTCATTGGTAGAAGATGTAATAACCCCCTTGCTGCTTACCCCTGCATTAAAAGCTGCAGGTGTGGGAAACATAGATGAGCTTGCATGGGGAGCCGTAAAGTATGGTAAGTTTCTGGCAGCCATTATTAAGTTTGTTGTAATTGCTTTTGTATTGTTTATGGTAATACAGGGCATCAATAAAATGAAAAAGAAAGAAGTGGCTACACCTGCAGGCCCATCTTCTACTGATGTGCTGCTTATGGAAATAAGGGATGCCCTTAAAAGATAATACAGCATTTTTTTAAACTTTCTTAAAGCATTGCACACAACTGTTTTCAATGCTTTTATTATTAAACAATCAATTCCAATGATTCAGAAAATTTCTATGGCGGTAATCGCCATACTCCTCACTATATCCCTACTGGCACAGGATGCCACGGTGCAGGATTTAAAAAAGAATGCATCCAAAGAAGTAAAAAGCCTGGAAAAAGATGGCTGGAAAAAAGCAGGCACTTTAGTTATCAATATCAACCAGGGAAGCCTGAGCAACTGGGCCGCCGGTGGCGAACAAAATATATTGGGCATCAATGCCATTTTAAATTACGGCCTCAGTTACCGCAAAGGCAAAAACACCTGGGATAACTATTTTGATTTGGCGCTGGGTTTTCAAAATGCCAGCAGCTTTGGCCGCTTCCGGAAAATTGATGACCGTATAGACATTACCAGTAAGTACGGGCACCAGTTGTCGTCAAAATGGTATGCGGCTGCGCTGGTAAATTTCAACAGCCAGGCACTTGCAGGATATGATTACGGAGCCAATACAAAGATTTCAAACTTTCTTGCTCCAGGAAAAATATTACTGTCGTTGGGTATGGATTACAGGCCCGCCAGTAATTTCTCCGTATTTATTTCTCCCATTACCACCCGCTGGATTTTAAAAAGAGATGCAGCATTTTTTGCAGAAAATAAATTTGGCGTGCCGGCATTGCTAAAAAGTTACAACGAGATGGGTGCCTACCTTTCGGCAAAGTATACACAGCCTGTTGCCAAGTGGGCAACCTATACCACCCGGCTCGATTTATTCAGCAATTATAAACGAAAGCCCGCCAATGTGGATGTATTTTTTACGAACCTGCTTACCATGAAATTTAATGAATGGCTGGGCACCACCATCAGCCTGGATGTGATATATGATGATGATGTAATACAAAAAACTCAGCTAAAAGAAATACTCGGAATAGGCCTTGCGCTTAAGCTGTAAAGATTTTAGTTAACGAAGTTAATTTCTAAAAAATAAACCTATTTTCGCAGCGGTTACCCATAGGGCAACCGCTTTTTTTTATACCGCCCTGCTGATAAACAATGCATCTTGCCGCCTGAACTTTCGTGTTAAGACAAGCATGCATCCAAAACTAATAAACCAGGATAAATGAAGAAGTTTTTGATTGTTATCATTGTACCGGTGTACTGCCTTCGGCTGGCTGCCCAGGACAGCACTGCCAGGGAAATACAAACTGCTGCAGCTACTTTGGTAAAAACTGACAGCACGTACAAACCAAATAAAAAAGGATGGATTAAAGGCGCTTACCTGAGTGTGGGTATTACACAAACAGGCAACAGCAACTGGATTGCTGCCGGCGGAGATAAATTCAACCTGTCGGGTGCCATTGCTTTTAATGCTTTTGCTAACCGCCAATGGGGACGCAAAACCTGGGAAAATATACTCGACATCAATTATGGCATTGTAAATACCAGTTCACTGGGCGTAAGAAAAATAAATGACCGCCTTGATTTTTTCAGCAAATGGACATACCAGCCAAAAAAATGGAAGAAGGCTGCATATTCAGTGGTGGGTCAACTGAGGTCGCAGCTTTCCAGCGGCTACCAGTATGACTATCTTGGAACTACAGAAAAAAGAAGGAACTCGGGTTTTTTTGCACCGGCTTACATTATTGTGGCGCCGGGTATAAACTGGAAGCCCAATAGCTGGTTTTCACTTTTCGGTTCTCCGCTTGCCACCCGATGGACGATTGTATCCAACGGGCCATATAGTTATAAAAAGCAGGGAGGTATTTTTAACGGGGAAGTGGAAACAGCGCTGGCTGCTTTGTATGGTGTAAATCCGGCATCACCCAACAGGGGCGAATTTGGAACCTTTGTAACTGCTATTGCTAAAAAAGATATTATGAAAAATGTGGCTTACTACAGCAAGCTGGATTTTTATTTCAGTTACCTGCGCAGCAGCAGAAACATCAATGGCCGCAACAGGCCCGACTTGTTCTGGACAAACCAATTTAAATTCAACATCAATAAATATTTACACGTAAGCTATATGCTGGATATGCTGTATGATGATGATGTAATAAACCCGGCCAAAACAAACGAAGCGCTGGGTTTGCAGGTATTATCCACATTTGGATTGGGTTTCGCTGCTAAGTTTTAATAGCTCCGCACTTATTAATACATTTGTTGCCTCCTGCCACCCGGGAGGTTTTTTATTTTAATTATTATGACAACAGCCACTTACCAGATAAAACTTGATCAGTTTGAAGGTCCCTTTGACCTGTTGCTTTTTTTTATTGAAAGAGATGAACTGGATATTTATAATATTCCCATCACCCGAATCACCAACGATTTTCTGGACTTTATTCACCAGTCGGAAAAGCTGAATATTGAACTAAGCAGTGAGTTTATTTTGTTTATCAGTACGCTGATGCGGATAAAAGCCAAGATGCTGATACCCCGTAAAGAACTGGATGCACAGGGCAATGAAATTGACCCCCGCCAGGAACTGGTAAATAAAATACTGGAATACAAAAGATTTAAAGAAGCATCCGTAAAATTGGCCGAGCTGGAAGAAGTGCGGATGCTGATGTTTAAAAGAGGCAACCTGCAAAAAGAATTATCCCAGATAGGCGAAGAAGCAGGAGAAGGTACGGAAATACAAACCGTAACACTCTTTAAACTGATGAAGGCTTTTGAAAAAGTGGCTGCCCGCCTGCATGAAAGAAACAACAAACCTGTGCATACTGTGGTGCAGTACAACTATACCATGGAGGGCAGCAGGGAATACATGCTGGAAACATGCCGTAAAGAAAAGACGGTATCATTTGAAAAAATATTTGACATCTGCGAAAACCGCATTCATGCCATCTTTCTTTTTTTGGGCCTGCTGGAACTGGTACAGCAAAAATATATGACACTAATAACCGGCGAGGGAAGAAATAATTTTATCATTGAATACAATGAGAACAGGGAAGAAGATACCGCA
>JAYWIB010000209.1:0-3806 GCA_043789265.1 Chitinophagaceae bacterium | reverse complement strand
ATTTTTTGCCTGCACCTGCACTACACGCCCCTTTGCATCGTAAAAAATCATGCTGTATAAAAAATTGGCGGTACCCAATATTTTTACCTTGCTGCCGGTTACCATACCCAGTACAGTACCTGTAGTTTTTGAAGGGGTTTCCGGGTATGGGTAATTTGTAACAGAGGCTGGGAGAAAATGGGTGTTATCAGTAATGTCGAAAGTGTTGGCAAAAGGATTGCCATTGGCTACAAGCCAGGTATAATCGTCATAAAAAGTTCTGCTTAGTTCTTCTTCGGTGTAGCTTGCCAGCGAAGGGTATGCAGTGCTGGCAGCAGCCTGTGTTTGGTGATAACCGGGATTGTTATAATAGACGGGGTCGTATAAAAGATAGGTGGCCACAGGCCTGTTTAAGCTGTTTTCGTATTCAGTTACCAGCCATTGCTGTGTGGCTTTTAATTTGGCATCCTGCATCATCACCAGCCTGTCCCGTGCATCGTACACCATATTTACCTCGCCGGCTCCGGGTACTCTTTTCTTTATCATCCGGTTACGGCCATCGTAGTCATACCTAAAGCAAAGCTCATCCAACTGGGCTGCCGATAAACTCCATGTACCTGTAATTGCCTCAACGGCCTTTGGTTGTATTACTAATCTTAAGCGATTAAAATCGTCATAAATGTAATAAGTGCATAGCCAGCCAGTATGGTTTTCGCTGGGGGTAGGGCTAAGTTGTACCTTCTTTAAAACTACCAGTCCTTCTTTGTCTTTATACTCTATTACTTTGTTGCCAGCTTCATCTACCGTTACGTTTTTATATAACTCACCTGCCCCATAAGCTGCGGCAGTACTATATATGCCCGTAACATTATCCACCTTCCATGCCCTTACTTCATCTAAAGTGGTATTTACAAGGTACTGTGCTGCTATGCCCCTGTCAGCACCTGCCCAGCTATTGCCCGCTGCCATTGTTTTTAAAGGTCTGTTGAGTGGTGAAGCTTCAAACTGAGTTTGCTCATAATAAAAAGTTTGTCCCTGGCTGCTGATGGGGCCATTGGTATTGTTGCCATAAAAAGTAGCCTGCTGTGCAAATGGATCTGATTTTATTATACCATCGCTGGCTGATGAGGCAAAAGGAAGATATCTAAACTGTTCCCGGCCAAACTCATCATACTCTACAGGGCTTACCATATCTGCCGCAGTACCTCCCGTAATCAGCGATGCCTGCTTTGCCACCGTTTGCAATGGTCTTCCCAGGCCATCTACATATTGGGTAATTATCCTTGCCTCCTGCAGGCCTGATGCAATGGTTACTGTATTTTCATCTGTTACCGGCTTTACCACATCCCAGCTACGTACATAATTATTAAGTACTGTAGTATATGAGGTGGGTACTGTACGGGGCTGGGCATACAGGCTGCACACACTGCACAATAAAACAGCGCTTAAAGCAACCAGCAGTTTGAATAATTTTTTCATTATTACATCATATAATTGGTGAAGAATAACCTACTCATTTATTGTTTGATTTAATATTTCCTGTATTACGCCTGGCTCCACCGTTTTTGCTGTTACTGTGTATAAGCTTCCTTTTTCTGAAATAAAAAAGAGCTGTCCTTCATTGCTTACGTCCAAATCAAAATGTGCATTTTCGGTATCGGTGGTAAGCCATTTAATAAGTTCGTGTTGACTGGCAGAACCATTTTTTACGGCTGCAAGCAGGCTTATTTCGTAGCTAAGGTTAAGGCCTGTTTTTACCTCCAGCATATTCAGGCTGCTATCTGCTACAGATAAATCGGTGGCGGGTATCAGCACTATGCGTACATTGTTGTTAGCTGCTTTAATAGCCTCCAAGCTTGTTAGAAAGCTGGTGTCTGGTGCTGCTGCATTGCATGTGGCAATCATAATTTTACTGCCTGTGTAGGCAGAAAGGGCAATAGTATTTCCTTCTACAGTTTGTATCTGCATATCGTAAATACTTGATGGCGGATACATCAGGTGTAGAAAAAAACCGGTGATAATTATTACAAGCTTCATAATAAAAAATTTAAAACACTCTTGCAAGTGTGGTGGCAGTAATGGATATATTGGTAAAATTGGCCGAAGTAACGGAATACATTGAAAAAGAACCGATACTAAAGTTGGCGGTTACAGGAGCGTATGCAGGCCGAAACTGCACCGTGTAAGTACCAGCGGGAATGGCGCCTAAACTTACATTACTGCTACCCGCAGCAATAAAAAACGATTTGGAATAAGTACCATTGGTAAATGTTACGGCGAAGCCCATAGTAGTATTACTGTTAGATCCGGTAATATTTATTGCCGCTGCACAGGTTCCGTTTGTGTTAGCATAGGCTTGTCCATTGGTGGATACATCCGTAGATGCAAGACCGTCTGCAACTGTTTGAGAAACGGTGGATGTGTATCTATACGGTTTTACACTATACGTAACTGTACTCCCTATTTGCCCTACACCACAATCACGGGTGAAAGGGCCGCTTTTAGCAGCACTATAGTATGTGGTTACATTCAAATCATATTTGCCATTAAAACCATTCATTCCTGTGGGCATGCTGCCGGATACAAGCTGCACCGTTACATTGCCTGTAGTAGAAATAATTACATTGAGTATTGAAGACCCGATGGCAACAGGTACTGTACGGGTGGCTGTGGGGTAACAGCAACTGCCAGCTATTATGCCTGCACTAAAGCTGGTAACCCCTGTCGGAAAAGTAAGCCCAAGGCTAAAAGTAACGGTGGAACCGGATAAAGATATATTAGCATAAGTAGAGGTGATACCAGCCGCCCAATTGAAAGATAGCGGGCAGCAGATGCCATTTGCATTGGCATAGGCCTGCCCGTTAGCAGTTACGTCGTTTTGTGCAAGCAGGTTGGCGGCTGCTAAAGTATTGGCGTAATGTGTGCCTGCGGGTACAGTATATACTACCGGCGGGCCTGCTAATACACTGCCAGCCGGGCAAACAGGGGAATAAATGCCAGTTTTCACTTCATTGGCTATCATTCCGCAGGTTTCCTGCTGGCCCTGGTAATTGTAGCAATATTTTTTGATGATGTTGTTGTCCTGGTCTCTTATTAATTTAAGGCGGTTAAATCCGTCGTATTCGTAGTATGTTACTATGTTATTGGCATCACATTGTGAACTCATACCAATTAATGGTTCGTAGGTGAATGTGGTCATCAATGCTCCCTTTGGAAAAAGCCTTAGTTCATCAATTGTAACAGTACCAGTAATGTTGATGCCTGTGGTTGATGCAGGAAGGGTGTGTTCATAATAAGTCCACCCATTTCTGGAAATACCTGTTGCGACAGTTGCTCCGTTTACTGTTGCTGAAGTAGTTTTGCTCCAGTAGGAAACGATGAATGTTTTTGATACGTCCAAGCCAGTTTTAATAATGGGGGAAGTGGCAGATAATATATATGATTTTTTTCCTGTAAAGGCAATTGCATCTTTTGTCCCGCTAAATGCCCAGTTGCCTGTGCCGTCTTCTTCAAAAGACGTAAAAGCTACATTTGAAATAGAGGCTGCTTTTATTTCAGCTATTTGATAAGCGTTATTATAACCCCATATATAGGAATTTTCCAAATTATTTTTTTTGGAATAGCTTAGAATATTTCCCTTAGCATCGTAATCTTTATATTGCATTTCCAATTGTGTTCGGCTGTCCCTATTACTTATTTCATTGCCAGAAAAACCAGTAACAGCATAATGGCTAATTAATCTTTTGAGGTGCTAAGAGTAATAATGCGCTAACCTGTACATAAAAAAATCTTTATCCCTTACGCCGTAATTAGCGGTGATGAACCTT
>JAYWIB010000208.1:0-3810 GCA_043789265.1 Chitinophagaceae bacterium | reverse complement strand
AGGTGTAAAGAGATATGCTCCAGTTGCAGTGTTGCTAACCACCGAAGGGTTCCATGTTCCCGTAATTCCATTGAGTGAAATCAATGGCAGCACAGGTGCTGCGGCACTTTCGCACAAAGGCTCAGGTGTGGTAAATGTTGGAGTGATTAACGCAATCACTTTGGTTGTCTGGCTGTAATTCTTATCATCTTTAGTGTAAGTGATTACATGATCTCCTGCGCCGGCAGTGGCAGGTGAAAAAGTATTTCCATTGATACCGTCGCCTGTAAATACACCACCTGCAGGGCTGCCCGTTAGCGTAACAGTTTCATCAGTGATGCAGTATGAAGATGCAAGCCCTGTAAAGCTGATATCAGCAGCAGGAAGTGCAACCTTGATGTTGACAGCATCTGTAGAAAATAATTTTCCATCACTTACTATCAGCAGCAAAGAATAAGTGTTGCCCTGATTGCCTGCATTGATTGTAAACGAAGGTGTTGGGGATGACGCATCGTTTAACACAATGCCATCTGGTTCCACCCATTTATACGTGATGGCATCTCCGTCAGCATCGCTGCTTTCGCTTCCATCCAGCTTATATGTGCCGGATGCAGTAATAACCAAATCGTTGCCTGCACTGGCTGTTGGCGCATTGTTTATAAATGTTAACTTCCATTGCGCCGACGTTGCGCCTGCACCTTGCAGACCGCTGCTGTATTTGCTGAATGCAGATAAGCCTGCAGTAATTTCGTAATTGCCCGCCTCGCCGCTTGTTTTGCGAATACCCGAAATATAATAAGCTGTGTCATTTATTTTTTCTGTTTTTAATTTTGCAAGCGGCAATACATTGCCATCTAATTTTAATTGAATTGCACTGAGCAATGCAGCGTCATTTAAAGGCCTGTGAGAGAAAGACAATATAACAGTGTCGGGCTGCCTGCTGAATGGCGGTGGCGCAATGAAACTCCATTTGGCAGTAAGCGGCAACTGATCGATGTACAGCAATTGTGTTGCTGTATCTGAACCGCCGTTTTCATCAATGGCAACAATTTTAATACCTGTATTGCCTGCCGTATTTAGGGTAAATAACTGACTGATTTTTCCTGCAGCCACATTTTGTAAAGTGGCTAAAATTGTTTCACCGCTCAAGTCTGTTTGAGCAATCATTACCTTGGAAGCTGCTGCATCAATATCAAAACTCACACCCAGCGACTGTACAGAAGTAATACCATCGGAGACTGAAAAACCCAGGTCTGGCGTCACTTTCAGGCCGCTTATTTTTACAAGAGGGGCATTGCTTACTGTCCATTTTATTTGTGCTGTGCCGCTGCCTTTGTTGCCTGCGGCATCTGTAAACCCATTTTTGTTTATGGTAAAAATGTATTCACCTGCTGCATAAGTAAGCAAACCAAAGTTGCCTGCCATCCATGTTTTTAAATCGCTGTTGGATAGTTGTGCAATATTCAGTGGCAGCATTGCTCCATCTCGTGTCAGTTGTATGGATGCTGTATTGAAGCCAAACACATCTTCATCAAACTGAATGTCAACAAAAGTTACATGCTGTGCATTTAATCCATTGCTGTTAGAAGTGGTTATGCTGATAACTGACGGGCCTGTATTGTCCACTGTAAGTTTGATGGATTGCGGCTGCAGACCAGGCTCCTGGCTTTCGCTTTTAATGTTCGGTAAGTCTACCATAAATTCATACACGCCATTTTGTGTAAGCATGCTGCCAAGCCCTGAGAGATAAAACAGTTTGTGATCTGCTCTTACAGAATCTATGGTTACCGTGCCCGGAACAACAACATTGTTTTTCAATACTATAAATCTTGCAGACGTTACCGTACTCACGTCAATGGGTAAATTAAACAGTACATTGATCGTGTCGTATGCGGCGGCAATTTTATTTTCAGGTATTGCAAGAAACGCCTGTACAGATGGTACGGTTAAAAATTGTGTCCAGGTAGCCTGCCTGCCCGTAAGGCCGTTGATGCCATAAATATCTTTTATTTCAGCAGCCTGCACGGTTAAGTTATAGAAACCATTGCCGGTGGTAACAGCAGAAAGATCAATATTGAAAGTGGCAGTATCTGTTGCTGTAATTTTTATGACGGAAGTACTGATGTTTGGCCCGCCCTGGAAAGTAAGGGCTAAGTCTTCAAAAGTAAAAGATGCAGGATCTATGTGTTTATTGAATACCACCGTTAACTGCTGCACCTGTGCTGATGTAACACCAGCAGGCACACCCGTGATGTCAATCACTTTTGGCACATCTGTATTTTTCGGCTTCCATACCACAGTATAAGTTACCGGCACCAGTGAGGAGAAAGTATCAACAAAATGAAACTTGTTTTCGTACACCGGCGGCTGGCTTACAGGCAGGGTTACAAAGGTTAGCCATGCATTGTTCAATGGAATAAGCTGCCCGTCATTGCGGGTTACACTCACCAGTTCATAGTTATTATTGCCGGGGTCATTCAGCTTTATGTAATTCCATCCAATGGTGGATGCGGTTACGGATAATGTGTTGGTAAAAGATGGCGGTGCTACAGGCGCAGAAAAATTTCCGCTGCCTGCTTCCGTAACTTTTGCTGTGCGGCTCCCCTGTGAGAAATACAAAATATCAGGCACATCATGCACATCAAAATAATCATTCACCAAAAAGTCGTTGATGCCATCGTCTAAATTACCATACTCTTTTATGCTTCTGGTCAGTTCATGCAGTTTGATGCCTTTTACCAGGCTCAGGTCTGGATTACCAAAGCTGTTGTTGTGCACCACTTTTGCTTCGTAGCTTACAAACTTACCCAGCAGCGAACTGGTAAAATACCATTGGCCGATCCTTGCCTGCAATGGAGGCACAGTGCCAAAATTGATATTGGTAACACCCAGGTTTTTCGGTTGTCCCTGGTAGTTAGATCCAATCAATTTAAAGTTGATGGCCAGCCCTTTTTCATTGTCAACAATTTTTGGCTGCGCCGATGAAATGGTCATATTGACTGCAGGGCCGTAGCCTGAATTTTCCACCATCACCGCCAGCTCTGCCGGTATGGAGGGTTCTATTTCAGGTGAGGTAAGTGCATCATCACCCAATACATTTCTTTCTAAGAAATAGTGTAAGAATAAATTTGGACTTGGGTTAACTGTTAACTGCACAGCAGCCAGCGGCAGTGTTACAATCGCTTTTGCATAAGGATCAAAATATCTTACTGTGCCGCCAAAATTATACAACTTAGGAGCCGTGGGTGCAGCGCCAATTTCAGGAATAAATAAGAACTTAACCGAACCCTTTTGCTGTGCTGCAATATTACCCGTACCCGATACATCACTTAAGTTAGCAAGGCTCTTAATTTGAATTTCAAAGAGGCCATTGCTCGGCACACCATTTTCGTCCGTTATTTGCACATTCACTGTAAGCGAATCCATCTTATCTGTGGGATGGCCATTGAATATTTCAAGCGTGCCTTCAAAAGCCTCTCTCGTCATGGTAAGTTTCTGGCTAAGCTCTACTGTTACAGAAGCACACACGGCGTTTTTCTGGCCGTCGAGTATTTCATTCATATCCTTTTCTGATTCCGTTTTCATATCACTTACCGAATTGTATCCTTTGTTTACCGCATAGTTATGGCCATCCGTCAGCGAATCAGAATATGATTTTATCAACGTCCAGTTTATGATATCAGGATATGCCGGATTGGGTGATAATATATCCAGGTTACGGGCTTCAATAGATTTGTTCCATCTGGTAAAAAATGCCCGTATGTCTGCAGCGGCTATTTCGTAACCAGCCATTGCAGCCACAATAGAATCCTGTGTGGCAGGTGTTATTGC
>JAYWIB010000207.1:0-3812 GCA_043789265.1 Chitinophagaceae bacterium | reverse complement strand
GTGTATGCCATATTTCATCCCACACATCACCTACTGCCACACGCCTCGCTACACGAATGCCTGCTTTGTTTAGTTGCTGCGCCATCCAGGCGCTGTTGGTGTCCACCACCTGGCCAATCAGTAATTCATCGCCAATGGTAATAATCGTTGATTGAATTGTATGCATGTAAGAGGAATGATTTTAAAAGTGGCACTATCCACAATGCCCTTGAATTTTTTACAATGAAATTATCCAGCCATCCACCAGTTATACATCCTGGCGTTCAAAATATCCTGACAGTTTTTCTTTTAACGGCGCAGGCATTTCACAGCGCTTCATATTTTTTGCTTCCATAAAATACAGTGTAACATCGCCGGTGTTCAGCAGTTCATCCTTTGCATTATATATTTCATGATGAAACACTATTTTATGGTGCAGCGGCAATTCTTTCAATATTGTTTTTACGGTAATGAGGTCATCATATTTCGCCGGGCGCAAAAAGCGGCTGTGGATATCCACTACAGGCATAATAATGCCCATTGCTTCAATGTCTTTATAAGTATAGCCTATTTGCCGGATGGCTTCACCACGGCCAATTTCGTAAAACTGTGCATAATGGCCATGATATACCACACCCATCTGATCGGTAAGGGCATAATGTATGCGAATCTGTGTTTCTGTGGTAAACATCTTTGCTGTTATTTATTAATCATTCCATCAATGCTTATTCTGCCGGGGCCTGTAAAAAGCAATACAAGATAAGTGCATAAATAAAGTGCTGCATGTTCTCCATCGCCCCAGAAATCGCCGCCATGTGCTTTTATCAAAGCTACGCTCATGGCTATTATCAGCGGTATAGTGGCAAGGCGGGTAAACAGACCCATGATTAATAACACAGAGCAAAAAAATTCGGCAAACACCACAAGTGTATACGAAACCGTACTGCTCATACCCATAAAACTCATAAACTGGTTGTGCTTTTCATTAAAGTGAATAAGCTTATCATAGCCGTGGCTCAGCATCAGTACACCTGCTCCTGTCCGGAGTATAAGCATGGCCGCATTAAAAGCGCCTGGAGAATATTTTACGGACAATAATTTTTTCATAGTTTTTTCAAAAGGTTGTTATAGTTTTTTTAAAATATTGTTTACCTGCTGGTTTAACAGCGGGCAAATGTAAATTGTTTTCTTTTATCAGTTATCCACTTATTCACAATGCTGTTGGAACGGTGTTTGCTTAAATGGCATAAAGGTTAATTTTACACGCTTTACTTCATGACAGATACAACCCATACAATGCATTATCCAAAGATTTTGATTTTCTCTTTCTTCCTGTTATTTTCCTTTTCACTTTACAGCCAGCAAACACATGTGTTTACAGATGCTGATAAAAAATTTAAAGAAGCCAAAGAACTTTTTATAAAGCAGCAGTATGCACTTGCCTATCCATTGCTGCAGCAGGTAAAAAACACTTATCCTGAAAATCAAAAAAGCAATAACACACCGGTGAGTGATGATGTGCAATATTATTTTATTGTATGCAGGCTCAAGCTGCAGTTGCCCATTGCAGAAGAAGAGGCCATTCATTACATAGACTGGATAAACAATACACCCAGGAGTGAACTGATGAGTTATCACCTCGGTAAATTTTATTTTACCAAAGATGATTTTACCAGCGCCATTAAATTTTATGAAAATGCAGGCCTTACCAATTTAAGTAACGAAGAGGTAGCCGATGCAAAATTTGAAATGGCTTACTGCTATTTTAATTTAAAACGTTTTGCAGAAGCCAAGCCGCTCTTTAATGAAATACACCAGTTGCCTGGCAATAAATATTACATACCTGCCAATTATTATTACGGTTTTATTTTATTTAAAGACGGACAGTATGCTGAGGCATTAAAATCTTTCAGGCTGGTGGAAAGCAGGGATGAATACAAAGGCGTGGTGCCATACTATATTGCCGAGATATTTTATTTTCAAAACAAAAAAGACGAAGCCCTGCGCTATGGCGAAAGCATACTGAGCAGGGGAGGGCTGTATTACGAGAAAGAAATGAAGCAGTTGATGGGTCAGCTTTATTTTGAAAAAAAGAATTTTGCAAAAGCACTGCCGCTGCTGGAGTACTACGTAAACAACAGCAGCAGGGTAAGCAAGGAAGATTTGTATGAGCTGAGCTATTGCTATTACGAAACCAACCAACTGGCAAAAGCAATAACAGGGCTTAAGCAATTGAGCAATGAACAGGATTCGCTGGGGCAGAATTCTATGTACCTGCTGGGTGACTGCTATCTGCGTACAGGCCAGAAAGCCAATGCCAGAAACGCTTTTCAGTTTTGTGCTTTTAACAGCAGCAATAAAAAGCAGCAGGAAATTTCTACTTTTAATTATGCCAAGCTTTCTTACGAACTGGGCTATCAGGATATTGCACTGAATGAAATGCGGCGTTTTTTAAACAACTATCCCAATTCCGTATATAAAGAAGAAGCAAGAGAAATATTGGTAGGCTTGCTGGCCAATACCAACAACTTTAATGATGCCCTTACGCTGTATGAATCTTTCAGCAATCCCACACCGGCGATGCAAAAAGTATATCCACGGATACTGTATGGCAAGGCTGCAGAGTATATGAACGATCAGCAGACAGCGAGGGCAGATGAATTGTTTACCAAAATAATTGGATTGCCTGCATCGTCAGTCACGCCTTATGCAAATTTTTGGAAAGGAGAAATTGCGTACCGCTCCGCCCGCTATGATGAAGCCATCCGCTACATTTCTTCATTTACACAAAGTAATGCTGCTGCACAGGGCGAAGCAAATTATACCACAGCAAAATATAACCTCGGGTACAGTTTTTTAAAAAAAGAATTTTACAAACAGGCGCTTGCCCAGTTTGAGCCTGTGGCAAAAAGTGCAGTTACCGCTTCGTATACAGAGCAGGATGCGTATGTAAAAACTGCTGACTGCTATTTTATGCTTAAAGATTTTTCAAAAGCAAATCAACTGTATGAAAATGTGGTGAGCAATGCACTGCAACAAAGTGACTACGCCATTTTTCAAAAAGCAATGATTGCCGGTATAAAAACTGCCGCTGCTAAAATTAATACACTCAACAGCCTAAGCAGGCTGTATCCACAAAGCCCGCTGGTGCCTGATGCCTATATGGAAATTGCCAACACTTATATTGCCGATGAAAAATTTGCAGATGCCCTGCCTTACTTACAAAAAGTATTGACAGCAGTAAGTGGCGGCGGCCTTAAGCCACAGGCTTATTTAAAACTTGGATTGAGCAATTATAATCTTAACCGCAATAAAGAAGCGCTTGAAAATTATCAGCAACTGATTCAGCAATATCCGCAGTCTGCTGAGGCAGATGAAGCGATGTACAACATCAAAAATATTTATGTAGAGGAAGGCCGTCCCAATGAATATGTAGTGCTGATGCAGAAGAATGGAAAAAATATTTCGGTAAGCGAAGCCGACTCTCTTACTTATACTGCTGCTGAATTAAAATACAATAACAACGACTGCACGGCAGCAGTTGCCGGGTTTAAAAATTATGTTTCTCAGTATCCTTCCGGTGCATTTACGGTGGAAGCAAATTATTTTATGGCGGAGTGTTATGCCAAAGCAAAAGACTGGAACAATGCGCTTGCGGGCTATGCTTATGTAAATGCAAAAGGCATAAATAAATATTTTGAAAGCGCCACCCTTGCCGCTGCACAAATCAATTACATAGAGCTAAAGAATTTTACGGAGGCACAAAAATATTTTTCTTCATTAAAAGCAGGTGCATCCAACCCGGCCAATCAACTGGAAGCGCTGCGTGGACT
>JAYWIB010000206.1:0-3831 GCA_043789265.1 Chitinophagaceae bacterium | reverse complement strand
TAACATGCGAACGGCGAAATAAGAAATTTAGTTGCCTGCCGTAATATAATTTTCTACCGGTATGCGGTTGCTGATGCTCCTCGCCAGTGTCATTTCATCCGCATATTCCAGCTCACCGCCAAAAGCAATGCCCCTTGCAATGGTGGTAATTTTTACCTGCAGGTGTTTCAATTTTTTGCCGATATAATAAATGGTGGTATCACCCTGTATGTTTGCATTGAGTGCAAAAATTATTTCGGTGATGTTTTCTTTTTCTGCACGGCTTACCAGTGCATCAATGGTAAGCTGCTCCGGGCCGATGCCATCCAGTGGAGAAATGATGCCGCCCAGCACATGGTACAATCCATTAAACTGCTGCGTACTTTCTATGGCAATTACATCTCTAATATTTTCTACCACGCACAATGTATCTGCCTTACGGCTGCGGTTGCTGCAGATATTGCAGATGGCGGTGTCAGAGATATTGTGGCAGCGGCTGCAGAATTTTATTTCTGTACGCATGTGTGCAATGGCTTCGCTGAAACTGGTAACATCTGCGGCATCCTGCTTTATTAAATGGAGCACCAGCCGCAGGGCAGTTTTTTTACCAATGCCCGGCAGTTTGGCAAATTCGTTTACCGCTTTTTCTAATAAGGAAGAAGAAAATATCATAAACTAAAGATACACGAAGGTTTAAATTTTCTGATGGATATGTAATCCGATCATTTTCTTTTAGCGCATGTGCATACAATTTTAACTGCGGCTAAAATTTTATATCACGTTCATTTTCCCAATTGGGTTTGATGGTTAATTTGCTGTCGAGGGTGATGGCTTTTTCCGGTTGTTTTTTCCGGCTGTAATCTCCGGGATCCCACTGGCCATTGTTATTGTCATCATACAAAATACGCAGCTCATATTCCCCCGGTTCAAACAATTTATCGCTCCACCGGCTGCCGGTAAGTTTTACTGATTTAAAAATTTCCTCACCTTTTACAAATTGCAACAGCACATGCTTTGCCGTATCCAGTTTTGAAAAACGCAGGAGTAAATTGCCATAATCACTTTCATTTTTAGCTGCAAATTTTATGGTGTCAGATTTTGCAAGCTGTTCGCCGAGTGTATCAGTCACTGCTTCTTTATCAATCAGCAGGCGGTAATTAAAACCTTCTGTCCACTTATTTTGTATGCTGATAATTTTGCCGGTGCTGTCCAGCGAAATACTGGTGCCTTCAATTTTTTTATAGAGCGTATCGGTTAAAAAAATTTTTGCAGCGTCCATCGTTTTTAAGCGCCTGTTAAAAATAACATCAAGCCCCGATAATAAGCTTTGCGTAGAACCACCGCCTGCTGAAGGCGTATATTTTAGTTTTTTATCTGCATTTTTTAATGCAGGTGCAGGGGTTACTTTCTTTACATCTTTTTCTGCAGTATAAGCATACAATGTAGTGGAGGCAACCGTGTCGGGTACCGTGATAATGGTATCTGCAAAGGCAAACATTTCGGTGGGTGAGTTATACGTTTTGCCAGCATCATTGTCTTTCAATGCATATAATTTATAATTGCCCGGCGCAAGATGTACAAACTCAAAAAAACCTTCGGCATTTATACGAGCCACATAGTCGGGCCTGCGGTGCTGTACGGTGGTATCATCCACATCCTTATACAGCAATGCCTGCAGCGTACTGTCTTTTTTTCCTGTTTCGGCAAGCACTACAGCGCCCTTCAGTGTTAAAGAATCAATGGTATTGCCCGTAGAAAATACATAAGTAAAATTTTGAAACGGGTTGCCTTCATTGTTGTCTTTAATGGCATTGCCAAAGTTGATGCTGTAGGTGGTATTGTCTAACAGGGTGTCTTTTAATTTTACCGTTACAGTTTTTAATTTAAAATCTACCGAAGGGTTCAGTTTAGGAAACGGAGATACCAGCACATTTTTTATTGCATCATCCACTACGATGTATTCATTAAAAGTGAGTACAATTCTGTTGCCCTTAAAATTTGTGTGTAATAATTTAGGCACAGCCGTTACCAGTGCCGGCGGAATGGTATCTTTTGGCCCGCCGGTAGGCATGCCAATTTGTGCACAGCCACCCATGCTTAACCAGGCAAGCATTGCCCATGCGGCTGTAAGGATACAAAAAAATAAATGCCTTGCTTTCATCTGTGGCTGTTGAGTTGCAAACTTAGCTGCTTTCTTTTGTTTGGGCCTGTTGTAAAATCATAAAATTCGTCCATCTGTTTCTTCTTCCTGCAGATCATGCAATGCCACTGCAAGCTGGTTGTCTTTTACAAAATTGCACCAGTGGCAATCGGGTTTGCCGCAGCCTGTATAAAAATCTCTGGCCTGTATTTTATCCCACACAGTTTTTATCTGTTGCTTTACGGTGGTAATGTCTTCAGGTGTAATGATGATTTTTTCCTTACGGTATTTTTTCTTTTTATCAGGCTCTATAAAATCAAATTCAGTGCTGATAACGTTCCATTCTTTTTGTTCATAATTATCCACCAGTATTTTATAAAACACGGCCTGCCTCCAGTAGCTGCCGCCATTGGGTTCTTTGTCGTGCGGTGGTTTTAGTTTGGGCAGTGCCTTCTCAATATCGCCGCTTTTATAATCCACTACATTCACTTCTTTACCATTGAACTCCAGCTTATCCAGCTTGCCTTTTAGCGGCACGCCATTTACCAGTACGCCACGGATATTGCGTTCCACCGTTACCACTTTGTTCCAGGTATGTACATAGGTGTTGTAATAATTCAGCAACACTTCTTCACCATATTCCATCCTGCGTTCAAAAGCTTCTTTTGTAAAATTTCCCCTGTGCCTGTTCATGTACCATTTAAAATCTGACAGCATTTCTGCCGGGGGCGCAAAAATATTTTGCCTGCCCTCGCTCATTTTTCTAAATAATTTTTCCAGTGCATAATGTATGGCGCTGCCAAATTCGGTGGCCTCACTTTTGCCCGATGGTATACGAATGAGGTTGTTGTAATAAAAGCCCAGCGGACAGTTAAGGTAATTGTTAAGCGCTGTTACATTCATTACAAATTTATCCAGTATGCTGCCGATAAAATCTTCCTCCGCTTTTTCTATTTCGGGCGCCTGTGGTAAAAAATGCAGTGCAGAAAACTCCAGCATTTCTTCCGGCGATACAATAATTTTTTGTACAGGCAATGCATGTGTTTCTAATATTTCGGCAATAAACATAGACGGCTCCAGTGGCTTGCCATCATTTTTATATTGAGCGTAAGAAATATATAAATGCGTTTCGGCACGGGTAAGGGCTACATAAAAAAGCCGCCGCAGTTCCTCTTCATCACTGCCTGTGCCTGCAGAGGAAAACATATTGCCGGGCAACTTATACCCGCCACCGGGTTTGCGTTTTTTTTCCCATGAAGAAGCATTGCAGCCTGCAAAAAAAACATGTTCAAACTCAAGGCCTTTGCTGCCATGGGCCGTCAGCAGGTTTACACCCCTATCGCTGCCGGATACCTGCGTCATAGATAATGGAATGCCTTCTTTTTCCATCAGATCAATTATATCAATTAACCCCCGAAGGCCGAGTGAAGGATTGCGGCTGGTTTCTTCTTTTATAAAATCAAACAGGGCGGTAAGTAACTGCATCAGCGCAATTTTATCTGCACTGCTCATGATGTATGCAAGTATGCCGGCCTGCTGTGTTACCTGTTGAAACAATTGCTGCAGCGTAACATTTGGTACAGCGGCTATTAGTGTTTCCAACACGCCGCTTATTTTTTTTAATCCATCTGCTATGCCTGTATCAAATAAATTTTTAGCGGGTGAATTGGCTTTATCA
Organism: Chitinophagaceae bacterium; assembly: GCA_043789265.1. Lineage (GTDB taxonomy): Bacteria > Bacteroidota > Bacteroidia > Chitinophagales > Chitinophagaceae > Ferruginibacter. The sequence continues at coordinate 34 of JAYWIB010000206.1, read as the reverse complement.
TACAGCATGCGCCGCAGCGACAGCAATTCTCCAT
>JAYWIB010000205.1:0-3833 GCA_043789265.1 Chitinophagaceae bacterium | reverse complement strand
GGCACTTTCGCAACCGGCTATTGTCTGGCTTACAAAATAATCAATGCTTCCAATTGCGTTGGTAGGTGGTTTTAAAGAAGCAACACCTGTGCCTCCGGTGGCAGTTGTATACCATAATAAACTGGTACCTGTTGCTGTAAGATCAGGGGCATTTTCATTTTGACAATAAGTAAGTTCAGCCGTTGCCACTACAGGCTTTGCAGGAATGGGATTAACTATAATGGTAAAACTTACGGGCACACCATTGCAGGTGCTGCCGCTGGTGGCAAAATCGCCATAGCCATTGGGCCCGTCGCCCACTGCAATCAGATTGGTTACTGCGTTTGTAGCGGTATTTATTACACTTACATTGTCAGAATTTAAATTGGCAACATACACTTGTGTGCCGTCGCCACTGATAGATATACCTGCGGGAGAAGCACCAACAGAGATGGTGGATGCTACTGTATTGGTTGCCGTATTGATTACAGAAATATTATTAGAACCCTGGTTGGATACATACAGTTTGGTGCCATCGGGGCTTAAGGCTGCATCAATAGGATTGGTACCCACATTGATGGTGGCGGTGATTGTTTTGCTGAGTGTATCAATTACTGATACAGTATTGCCACCTAAATTGGTTACAAATAATTTAGTGCCGTCTTTACTAAAAATAATGCCGTAAGGATTGATGCCTGCGGCAATAGTGGTTACTGTGTTGTCGCTGGTATTAATAACCGAAATATTGTTAGAGCCGGCATTGGTAATATATACTTTGCTGCCATCAAAATTTACTGCTGCCTGCTGTGGATTATTGCCAACAGGCACATTGCCGATAACAGTGTTGTTAATGGCATTGATAATGGTAACATCATTGGCAAGGGGATTGGCCACATACACCCTTGTTCCGTCCGGACTTACGGCCAGGCTGAAGGGATCGAAATTTACAGGGATGGTTGCTGTCACTGTATTGGTAGCGGTGTTAATAACAGAAACTGTCTGATCAAATTTATTCGTTACATACACCTTGGTTCCATCAGGGCTTACCGCCACGCCAAGCGGATTGTTGCCAACCGGTATGGTAGCCGTAACGGTATTGGTGAGTGTGTTAATTACAGAAACGTTATCGGAATTGCCATTGGAAATATATGCCCGTGAAGTGCTTGCAGCGGGCGTGGCCGTAATGGTGGCAGTAACAGGAGTGGTGCCATTATTTACCGGCGTAAAAGCATTTATATTTCCTGTACCTGAGGCCGGCAGTCCAATAGCCGTATTGTTGTTTGTCCAGGTAAATAATTGTGCGCCTGCTCCTGAAAAATTTATGGCAGTTGTTGACGTGCCACTGCATATATTTTGGTTTGCCGGTGCAGTCACAATGGGCAAAGCATTTACTGTAATGACTACAGCAGTTCTTGCACTTTCGCAGCCTGCAATGGTCTGGCTTACATAATAAGTAAAACTGCCTGGCGTGTTGGTTAACGGTGTGGGAGCGGTGGCAGCCGGTGTTCCTCCTGTGGCAGCAGTATACCATTTAAGCGCCGTGCCATTTGCGGTAAGCTGAGATGGTGCATCATTTTGACAATAAGAAAAAGGACCATTTACCACCGGAGGCAATGGTGTACCCGACAATGCATTGATAACCGCTGATTGATCGGGAGACTTGCATCCTGAAACATTGTCTCTTACAGAAATAACATAGATAGTATCTGCCTTTAAATTAAAAAACACGGGGCTGGACTGATAAATACCGCCGTTGCTGTATTCCAGGCTGGAACCAAGTGGCGAGGTGATTGAAACGGTAGCGGTAGGAGATGAGCAACCAGGTTGTGTAATATCAATAACGGGCTGAGGTATTTGTGGATTCACTACCAAAGCGCCAGATACATCGCTGGTAACTGGGCAACTGCCACTGATGCTTATCACACAATAAAAATAAAAGATGCCAGCCGCACTGGATGCTGGTGTGTACGTAGACGAGGTGGCGCCAGGTATTAAAGTGCCGCCAGTATTTACAGCGCTGCCGTTACTGTACCATTGGTATTGCAGTGTGCCGCTGCTGGCAGTTGCAGTTACAGTCAAAATAGTAACAGGTGCATCCTGGCAAATATTTTCTCCGGCAGTGGCGGGCTGTTGGGTAATGGTGGGTGCATCGTTTACGGTTACCGTTACATCTTTTGTAAGCGGGCAGCCCGTGGGGGTACTGCTAGTTACGGTATAAATGGTGGTGCCAGTGGGTGATGCATTTACAGTGGCTCCACTTGTTGCACTTAATCCGCCGGCAGGCGACCAGCCATAGGTGCCATTGCCACCGCTTGCGGTTAAGGGAGTATTTTCTCCTTTACATATTACGGGATTGGCGGGAGTAATTTCCAGTGTTTGAATACCTGCCGCAGCCGATATACTAAAATCGGTGCCTGCTCCATTTAGTCCGTCAATCAAAAGATAGTAGGTATTGCCTTTTATAAGTCCATTTGCTGTAATGAGCGTAACCAGTGGCTTTGCAGGCGAAAAATATTGATAGATGTGCGGATAACAACCATAAGTAGTAACAGCACCACCACAGGTGCCACTAAAAAAAAGCATTTGCAATCCTCCATTTGTTGCACCCGTACTGGCGGGTATCCACACATTAAAAGTTACCGCGGTGGAGTCGGCAATAAATTTTACAAACGTATTGTTATCCAGCCCAAAGCAGGCTGCGGTATTTAGCTGAGTCCATGTTTGTGCAGTAGTAGTGCCTCCTATAGTACTGCCACATTGCCCATTGAAAGTACATACTTGCGATGCAGATGCACAGGTGCTGCTTGATGGAATGGTATTGATACAACTGGCAGGCGCAGGTGCCGGTACAGCGGGTGTATTGCTGAATGTAAGTGTAGCACTGTTGATGTTGCCCTTACTTGCATTGCTCCCGTCCCGCCTGTCACGTATACAAATATTCCAGGTGCCATTGGCATTGCTGCCATTGTTTACTGCTCCCAGATATCCTTCGGGCTGGTAGGTACCGGTAAAGGGAGCAGTGCCAAATTTTATTGATTGCGTGGCTGTGGCAGAAAAACAGGTATTGGTATAGTTAGCACCTGTGCCACCATTCTGTATGGTAAGCGGCACATAAGTACCATCGGGCGCCTGCATCAGTACTTCTATATCGGCAGGTTTAGTATGTGTAATATTCAGGCATACCTGCGATAATCCTTTTGTATTGTCAATAACGCCCACACTGCTTACCGTTACAGGAAAGCAGGTTAAGTTAACATCACTGGCGGGGATGGCACCCGTAACAGCCGTAAAATTTGCTGTAAAACTTTGTGCACAGATTAATTTATTAAGGGCTATAAAACTCAGAAGCAGCAGAATTTTTTTCATACACTTGATAATAATTGAAGGGTAAATTGCCCTTGGTAACGGTAAGCAGGCAAGCTAACGATTGTAATTAAAGTTAATGTTATTGATTATTTACTGAAGCAGTTTTTTTATAAAATGCCAAACAATAAAAATACGGATTGTTTGCTTTTGAATAACAGTTTACTCACTCATATCAGTATCTTTTATGTAAGAAGCTTCCTGCGTTTTACTTGAATGGGCAATTAAATTGTCAATAACCTGTATTTCGGCAGGTGTAAAGTAGCGCCACTTGCCCGGTGCCAGGCTGGCGAGTGTAATGTTCATTATTCTTATCCTCTTTAGCGTAACTACATTATAACCTAACGCGGTACACATTCTTCTTATTTGCCTGTTCAGCCCCTGCGTAAGTATTATTCTGAACCTGTTTTTACCTTCCTGTTTTACAAAACATTTTTTGGTGACGGTGTCTAAAATTTTTACACCCCCGGCCATTTTGTGTATAAAATCGC
>JAYWIB010000204.1:0-14257 GCA_043789265.1 Chitinophagaceae bacterium | reverse complement strand
CCTTCACCAGCAGCATATCTATTTGTCTTCATTTTATTTTTGAGCTTTGGTAAAATGTTTTTGCTTTTTCAATGAGAATCACCATGCAAAAGAAACATATTGTTGTGCTGACAGCATGCACTACAATGCTTATCGCACTTGCAGTGATAACAGGCTGGGTATTTAATATTCCCGAATTAAAAAATCTGCTGCCTGAAAGCCCTGCTATAAAATTTAATACTGCAGTTTGTTTTTTTATTAGCGGCTTGTTACTGTACATGTCGAACAACATTGTTGCAACATTGCCTAAAAAAATACTGATACCGGTGTGTTCTTGGTTTTTGATCGCTTTGTCATTGCTCACTTTGATGGAGTATGTATTTAACTGGAATGCAGGTATTGATGAACTTTTTTTTAAAGATAACAATCATTCGTTTCCATTATACAAAGCAGGCCGGATGAGTGCACTGGCTGCCATCAACTTTTTTATAATTGGCCTGCTTTTTTTATTTTACAGCAAGCTGCATTTCCGCCGCAGTACAAATGCAGCATTGATCCTCATGTTCATCGCATGTATATTAATACTTTTAAACCAGATACTGGGGCCGGGTTATTTAGATGTGATTCCGCAAATTACATATACTCCCGTACCTGCATTGCTTCTTTTTTGTATGCTGCTTACAGGTATTTTTTACAGCAATAAAGTTTATTCGGCCGCATTCTCTTTTCAAAAAAAGATAACTGTCTTTTTTGCTTTCACAGTTTTCCTGCTCTTATTTATTTTTTATGCAGTAAATAAAAGCAGTAAAAAGGCAATTGAAACTTCGCTGAGGCTTGAGCAAAACTCCAGGCTTTTATTAAATACCGAATACATACTTGATCTAACCAAGGATATGGAAACGGATTTCCGTGATTTCCTTATTACTGGCAATGAAGCTTTTTTGGATTCGTATTACCATGGTGTTAACAAAATTAATAAAGCCGTAGCCAGCGTTAATGCATCAGTAAAAACTAATAGACGTCAGCAAGTGCGGATTGATTCTCTTACTAAGTTGATTGAATTAAATATTGATTTCAGAAAAACATTTATTGACTTAAGAAGAAAAGAAGGAAATGAACCTGCACGCCGGTTTTTTGCAACAATGCTGGACAAAAGCAGCATGGATTCAATTCGCCGCACCATTAGTGAAATAAGTGCGGAAGAAAATAATGAGCTTGCAAAAAGTAAACTATTAAGCCGGCAAAGTATTTACAATGCTGAAAGAGTAATTTTTGTTTCGGAGGTAATAGTTTTTTTGTTGGTGCTTGGTTCTCTTGCAATAATTTTAAAAAATACTTATGAAAGAAACATTGCTCAAAGTCAAATTAAAAAACTAAACAGCAACCTCGAAGAACAGGTACGGGTGAAAATAGCCGAGAACGTGGAAAAGGGAAAACAATACCGCTTTCTTATCGAAAATATGAAAGAAGGTATCGCTATAATAGCTTTCAACTGGCAATATCTTTTTGTAAACAATGCTGCTGCCTTGCAGTTAAAGCGTGCGGCTGCTGAGTTAATTGGCAAAAATTTACTGGAGATAAATCCGGGTATTGAAAATACCTTATTGTTTGCGGCGGTGCAGCGCTGTATGAAAGAACGAACAGCCGTAAATGTTGAAGAAGAATATATTTATGTAAATGGAAAAGCAGATTGGTTTGAATATAGTATACAGCCTGTACCCGAAGGTATTTTTATAAGATCAGTTTGCATTACTGAAAGAAAAGAAATAGCACAATCCTTACAGGATAGTGAAAATTATTTACGGGCTATTATTTACTCAAGCCCGGAATGTATAAAAACGCTTGGGCCAAATGGTGAACTGCTTGATATGAATCCTGCAGGACTTGAAATACTGGAAGCAGATGAACTGAATGAACTGAAAGGTAAATCATTGCTGGTGCTGATAAAACCCACTCACAGGCCTGCATTTATTGAGTTGCTTAATAAAATATTTGACGGCAAAACGGAAGTGCTGAATTATGAAGTGGAGGGCTTGAAGGGTACCAGCAGATGGTTGGAAACCCATGCAGTTCCATTACGAGACAGTGCTGGTAAAGTTATTTCCATGCTTAGCATTACAGCAGATATTACAGCCAGAAAAAAATCGGAAGCTTTGTTGAAGGAGCAGGAAGAATTATTAAAAAGCATACTAAATACTTCTGTTTCCGGTATCATGTATTTTAAATCTATAAGAAACACGGGAGGCGGCATTATAGATTTTGAATGGCAGTTGACAAATGCAACTGCAGAAAAAATGGTGGGTAAAACCAACATAGAATTACTGGGCAAAAAATTACTGCATGAAATGCCCGGTAACAAAGAAGAAGGCCTGTTTGATTTATATACTAAGGTGGTAAAAACAGGGAGAATGCTTCATCATGAACAGTATTACAATCATGAAGGAGTAGAAGCATGGTTTCACATTGTGGCGGTAAAACTGTATGATGGTTTTGTAGTAACATTTACTGACATCACCAATAAAAAGAAAGAAGAATTAAGATTAAAATTACTGGAATCTGTAGTCACCAACACCAATGATGCAATAATAATTACAGGAGCTGAACCATTTAATGAACCTGGCCCGAAAATATTGTATGTAAATGAAGCTTTTTGCCGGATGACGGGGTATACGGCAGAAGAGGTGATCGGTCAATCGTCACGTTTGCTGCAGGGACCAAAAACTAATCAGTCAGAATTGAAAAGATTGGGCGACGCTTTAAGCAAATGGCAATCATGTGCGGTTACCATCATAAATTACAAAAAAAATGGAGAAGAATTTTGGGTAAATATTACTGTAAATGCAGTGGCTGACACAAATGGATTGTATACACACTGGGTTGCCATACAAAGAGACGTTACAGAAAACAAATTGGCAGAACAAAAACTAAAATCCGAAAGAAATTTTTTAAGAACATTGATTGATAATTTACCAGACACCATTTATTACAAAGATGTGCAGGGAAGAAAACTAATCAGCAATAAAGTAGACTATCAATTTTTGGGAGCCGGCAGCGAAAAAGAAGTATTGGGCAAAACAGATAAAGAAATTTTTCAGCAGAATAACACCACTATTGGCTACGAACATGATATGCAAATATTGAAGACAGGTAAACCGCTGATTAATTTTGAAGAATGTTTTACTCAGCCCAATGGTAAGCCAATGTGGCTGCTTACATCTAAAATTCCTATGCGAAACGAAGAAGGGGAGACTGTGGGTATACTTGGCATAGGAAAAAATATTACTGACAGAAAAAAGGCAGAAGAAAAATTAAAAGAGTTAAATAATCAGCTTGCGAAAAATATTCAGCAGTTAACCCTTTCTAATACCGAACTGGCACGCTTTGCCCATGTGGCTTCACATGATCTGCAGGAACCGCTGCGGATGATAACAAGTTTTGTAAGCCTGCTGGAAAAAAAACTGGAAGGGCAATTAGATGCAACAGCGCAACAGTATATTTATTATGCAGTGGACGGTGCCAGCCGTATGAAAAAACTGATAGAAGATTTATTAAAATATTCCAGCGTGGGCAACAACAAAGATGGGTTTGCTGAAATAGATTGCAATGATGTAGTGGCTACAGTTACTTCATTGAACGCATTGGGTATTAAAGAGCAGCAGGCCATTGTACATGTACATCCGCTGCCGGTAATTTATGGAGTAATGGCCGAAATTCAGCAACTGTTTCAAAACCTTATTGGAAATGCACTTAAGTATCATGGCAGCCAGCCCCCGGTAATAGAAATTGGCTGTAAGGACAATAATGATTATTGGGAATTTTATGTAAAAGACAATGGTATTGGAGTGGAGCCAAAATTTTTCGATAAAATTTTTATCATCTTTCAGCGGCTGCACAGCAGGGCTGAATATTCCGGAACGGGAATAGGATTAGCTATATGCAAAAAGATTGCCGAGAAGCACGGAGGCCGCATCTGGATAGATTCAAAACCTGTAGAGGGTGCAACGTTTTATTTTACCATTGCAAAAAAAATAAATATTCAAAAATGAAAAAAGTAGTTAACATTTTACTGGTAGAAGACAATGAGGGAGATGTGCTTTTAACACTGGAAGCCTTAAAAGAAGTGAAGATTAATAATGTAACAAATGTGGTAAATGATGGTGACAAGGCAATTAAGTATTTAAATAAGGAAGGAGTATATAAAAATGTGGAAACACCGTCCCTCATTTTATTGGATATAAACCTGCCAAAAATAGATGGGCGGGAAGTACTTACTTATATAAAAAATGACGAAGTACTAAAAGTGATACCGGTGGTAATGCTCACCACTTCCAACGCACAAAAAGATATCATTGAATCGTATCAAAACTATGCTAATTGTTTTATTACAAAGCCTTCCGATTATAAAAATTTTATCGGGATGATACATGCAGTAAATAATTTTTGGATGGATATAGCCGAGTTACCTTATAAAATAAATGCCTGACACCTTGCAAAACAGCATCAGCATATTGATAGTGGAAGATAATCCGGGAGATTATCTGTTGCTGCAGGAATACCTGCGCCTTACCGGCATAGCCGTAAAGGAAGTGATTAATGCAACCAGCATGGGCAATGCTGCAAAAATTATAAAAGAAAAAACAGCAGATATAGTATTGCTGGATTTAACCTTGCCGGATAGCTATGGTGTAGACTCAATAATTACAATGGACAGGCTGCTTCCCAATACTCCTATAGTGGTTTTTTCCGGATTGTCAGATATTAGTGTTGCCATAGAATCTATAGCTCTGGGTGCCCAGGATTATCTTATAAAAGGAGAGTTCAACGAAAAGCTGCTGGCTAAAACCATTCAGTACAGCATTGAAAGAAAAAAAACACAGGAAATATTAAGGTCAAGCAACGAACGCTATGAATACATCAATCGTGTAACGCATGATATTTTATGGGAGTGGGATTTGGCTACCAATACGCTTACATGGAATCACTCCCTGGCGGAACTTTTAGAGTATGATGAAAGTGAAGTACTGAATGACCATGGCTGGTGGATAAAAAATATGCATAAAGATGACATGCTTCGTATGCAGGAGAAAATGAAATTTTGCGTAGAAAATAAATTGCAAACCTGGCAGGACGAATACCGGATAGTTACCAAAACCGGCCAGCTTAAGTATTTATTTGACAGGGCTTATTGCCTGTGTGATGCAAAGGGTAAACCTTACCGCATGATAGGCGCTATGACGGACATTACAGAAAGAAAAGAAATGGAATTGATGATGGCTGAACAGCAGTTGATGCAGCAAAAATTAAATACTGAATTAACCATTCAGGCACAGGAAAAAGAAAGAAACGAACTGGGGCTGGAGCTGCATGATAATATCAATCAAATATTGGCTACTGTAAAAATGTATCTCTCTATGGCCAAAACAAAAGAAGATATGAGAGAAGAACTTCTGGGATCGAGTTATAATTATGTAGTGGAAGCAATGGAAGAAATCCGTAAACTTTCTCATTCATTGGTGGCGCCTTCATTGGGCGGAAGCAATCTGCAAAATGCACTGTTGGATCTGGTAAAGGAAATAAACAGTACATGTAACATCGAAATGAAACTTTATTATAAGGCAGATGCCGGTAAATCTTTTGGAGAAAAAATTGAGCTGATGCTTTACCGAATAGTGCAGGAGCAAATAAATAACATTTGCAAACATTCAGGTGCTAAAGATGCTTTCATTATTGTAGAACAAGAGGCGCATCAGCTTATTTTATCAATAAGCGATAATGGTATGGGCTTTGATATTTCTAAAAGGGCAATGGGTATTGGCTTAAAGAATATAAAAAGCAGGCTGGAGCTGTATGCCGGAAAAATGGAAATAGATGCTGAACCGGGTAAAGGTTGCGCCATTGTTATCAGTATACCGCTGGAAAATAATCAGCATATTTAATAATAAAAAAGTATGATAAAAATTTTATTGATAGATGATCATGCCATCATCCGAAAAGGGTTAAAAATGTATATAAAAAAAATGATTCCGCATGCAGAAACAGATGAGGCGGTGGATGGAGACAGTGCGTTTATAAAAATAAAACAACACGATTACAAACTGATTGTACTGGATGTAAATATGCCCGGCACCGATTCATCGTCGCTGATGACCAACATTCTTGCAGTAAAGCCACAGGCCAATATTTTAATATTTAGTATGAACGCAGAGGAAGGATATGCCAGGCGGTATCTGCAGCTCGGTGCAAAGGGATACATCAGTAAAACTGCGGAGCCGGATGAAATTGGCGTTGCCATCACTACAGTATTGGCAAATAAAAAATACATCAGCCCTGCATTAAAAATGTCTTTTGCAGAAGAGGTGATTGATAAAAAGAAAAAAGCTGACAATCCTTTTGATGAACTGTCTCCACGGGAGTTTGAAATAGTGCAGCATATGATAAAGGGAGAGTCACCCGCAGAAATATGCAACCAGCTAAACCTGCACTCCTCTACAGTGGCTACACACAAAGCAAGGATATTTCAAAAACTCAATTGCAAAAATGTGCTTGACATTATTGCCCTCGCTAAACTGTATCATGTAACCACTGTATTTTAGTTTTTCATAGAATTTTTTTTACAAAAGATAGCAGTTTTTACTACGCATCAGGAAAGTTTAAGTGGTGAATTTTAGATGTCCAATATTCTAAAATTCGAATCCATGAAAAACTATCCCAGTTGCATGCCATGCAGTATACATAATAAAGTATGCTGTTTTCTCTTTCTGTCCTTACCTTTTATTAAAATAAGCAGCCACTTTTTCTTTTCTTTTTTTAAACAGCTTAGCATTAATTTTTTACTGGCAGGCATGCTTATTTTTTCCGCAGGTAATGCTGCTGCCCAGCCTTCCGCAGATTTTTCTGCCAGCACTTTGGGTGGCTGTTCGCCTTTGCTGGTAAAGTTTTCCGACTTATCTAAGGGCAAGCCTGATAAATGGAAATGGGATTTAGGCAATGGAAATATTTCTTATTTGCAAAATCCTTCGGCCACCTATTCCTCCCCTGGTCAATACAGGGTAGTGCTGACCGTTAGCAATAAAGCGGGCAGCAGCAGCATCGTTAAAGAACAATACATAACCGTATATAATGCCCCTGCAGTACATTTCACTGTTGCCATTTCTTCCACATGTATACCCGTGCCGGTACAGTTTACTGACAGCAGCAGCGCCGGCAGCGGACAAATAAGTACATGGAAATGGGACTTTGGCGATGGCAGCATCGGCACTTTACCCGCTATGCAGCATGTATATACTTTGCCTGGCAGGCGCAATGTAACGCTGGAAGTAAAAAATAGTTTTGGATGCAGCGCTTCTAAAAAACTTTTTGCAGTGATAGATATTCCTCAGCCGGTGGCGGCATCATTTAACAACAGCACACAAAGCACCTGCAAGCCTCCGCTGGCAATCAGTTTTACAAACAAATCTACCGGGCCTGCAGGCCTCAATTTCAATTGGTTATTTGGTGATGGTGACAGTGCTGCTGTCATACATCCTGCACATACTTTTATCAAGGAAGGCATTTATAACATCCGCCTTATCGCCACATCACCGGCAGGATGCAGAGATACCGCTCAAAAAATAATGGTGGCAGGTACCGTTAATACTGATTTTACATCCACAACGGCATGCCCCGGCAAAGCGCTGGTATTTACCAATACGAGTATGCCTGCACCTGATGCTATCCGCTGGAACTTTGGCGACACTACTGTATCCGAAGAAATGAATCCTGTAAAAACTTTTAACCAACCAGGTAAATACAAAGTTTTCCTGACGGCCGATTATGGCTCTTGCAAAGATTCTGTCAGAAAAATGGTGGAGGTATTTGAACGGCCATCTTTTTCGGCGCCGGATACGGTTCGTTGTCAGCCTCCTTTTACTGTTAATTTCAAATCCAATCTTCCACCGGCTTTAAACCAATATTGGGATTTTGGCAATGGCAGTACTTCTACGCTGCAAAATCCATCACATACGTACACGGCCAAAGGTGTTTTTAATGTAATGCTGGTATCAGGCTGTAATGATACTATTATAAAGCAATCATACATCAAAATTGAATCCCCTTCCATAAAGTTCAGCGGTTATCCTGTAGAAAAATGCCTGCCTTATACGCATCGGTTTTCTGCAGCAGTAAATGCAGGTGAGCAAATAACAGCATATCGCTGGGATTTTGGCGACGGGGATACATCTGCCGCTATAATGCCTGCACATACATATACCATTGCAGGCAGCTATACCATCAGGCTTACAGTAACTACGGTAAGTGGATGCAGTATTACATCTGTAATAAATAACGGTATGCTTGTTGGCAATAAACCGGCTGCCTTGTTTTCTGCCACGCCAGTGGATAACTGCTCAACTGTGCCTGTAAATTTTACCGACTTATCGGGTGGAAATGCCAACCGGTGGATATGGGATTTTGGTGATACGGATACATCGCAGATGCAGCACCCCAATCATACTTACAAGGATACTGGGTATTTTAATATTATGCTGATTGCAAAAAATTATGGCTGTGCCGATACGCTGAAATTTTCTAAATACATTTATATAAAACCGGCCATTGCAAATTTTTTTGCTGTACACAATTGTTCTGTGCCGCGGCAAAAATCATTTGAAAACATATCCATCGGAGCCGACAGCTGTCAATGGAATTTTGGCGATGGCAGCAGTTCTAATGAAGGCAGCCCGGTACATACCTATGCAGCCGATGGCACGTATAAAGTAATACTAACGGTAACGAACAGCCGAACAGGTTGCGAAAATAAAAAAGCGATAAACGTATTGGTGTACAGTCAGCCAAAAGGCAAGCCGGCCTTTACCGCTTCTGATACATCTTTATGCAGGGGAGAGCAGGTAAACTTTACAATCCAAAATATGGATGCAGATAAAATGACCAGGTATAAATGGGAGTATGGAGATGGTACCGTAGTTCAGTATCCCGGCTATACAAAAAATTTTACTTATGCCTATAAAAAAAGTGGCTTGTACAATATCCGGCTCATTACTACCAATATTGCCGGATGTATGGATACCGTTCAAAAAACAGCTTACATCAGCGTGGGTGCACCGCTGGCTGCATTTACAACAGATAGAACAGGAACCTGTTTAAACAGCAGCATTCAATTTACTGATACAAGCAGCAGTTTGCTTCCTGTAATTGAGCGGCAGTGGAGCTTTGGCGATGGAGTGATTGAATCTGTCACGCTATCCTCCGTTTCTCACCTGTATCGCAACACCGGTACGTATGCCATAAAATTAAAAATTACAGACAGCAATGGCTGTACAGACAGTATACACAAACCAGGATACATCAGCATTTCAAGACCAGTGGCTGCATTTAAAACACCCGACACGGCTTCTTGTCCGTTCAGTATGGTAGCGTTTAATAATACTTCATCTGGTTACCGGCTTCGTTATCTGTGGAATTTTGGTGATGGAAAAACTTCTGTTGAAATAAATCCTGTTCATCAATATACCTCGGTAGGAAAATACACCGTAAGCCTTTCCATCATTGATCAATATGGCTGTTCCGACAGCATCATTAAAAAAGACTATATCGCAATTACCCATCCGGCAGCGGCATTCAGCATGAGTGATTCGGTAAGTGCATGTCCGCCATTTTTTGTACAGTTTACCAATGCAGCTTCAGATTATACCCGCCTTAAATGGGATTTTGGAGATGGGCATACTTCATCTCTGCAGCATCCCACACATTCTTTTACCACACCTGGCAATTATACCGTACAGCTTACAGCAACAGGCGCCGGCGGATGTACGGCTATGGCTGTGGATCATGTTACTGTAAAAGGGCCCACAGGTAAATTATCGTGTGTACAGCCATTTGGCTGCGATTCTTTACATGCCAGTTTTACCGCACATATCACAGACAACAATTCTTTCATGTGGGATTTTGGTGATGGTAATATTGCACCGGGAGATGATTCTGTAATTAGACATTTGTATAACAACCGTGGGTTGTACATTCCTAAAATAATTCTGGAAGATGCAGCAGGCTGTAAGGTAGCCGTTTCGGCCTCTGATTCAATTCATGTAGAAGGTATAGATGCAGCATTTAATTTTCAGCAAAAGTTTGTATGTGATACCGGCACCATTTCATTTACTGACGGTTCTTATGCTACCGAAGCCATTATTAGTTACGAATGGAATTTTGCTGACAATACTTACAGTGATAAAAAAAATCCGCAACACCAGTTTTCAAAAGGAAATTATTATCCTTCCTTAACAGTTAGCTCTCTTCATGGCTGCAGCGATACCTATACCAGCCCGATGCCGGTGCAAATTTTTCCTACGCCTGAGGTGGATATTGCCGGTGTACTTCAGGGCTGTGTGCCCCTGCAGGCAAATGTACAGGCAGCCATACTAAACGATACTGCCCCTGTACAATGGAAATGGAATTTTAGTGATGGAGACATTTCACCATTGCAGCATCCTGCAGCTAAGTTGTATAAAACTGCAGGCGTTTATCCGCTGCAGTTAACTGCCACGGGTGCCAATGGCTGTAAAAAAATAATTACTAAAAATATTGAAGCCTTTGCACTGCCGGCAGTAAATGCAGGTGCAGATACTTTTGTATGCAGTGGCAGTGGTATTGTTTTGCAGGCAAAAGGTGCCCTTTTGTATACATGGAACAGCCACCCAGGCTTAAGCTGCACAGATTGTGCAAATCCGCTGGTGAGCCCTGCTGCCACCACAGTGTTTAGTGTAAAAGGTATATCTAACAAAGGATGTACGGCAGCAGATTCGGTACAGGTACAGGTAAAGCGGCCTTTTAAAATTTCATACAGCGCTGCCATAAATGTATGCAAAGGAACTGCAGAAAAACTGGAAGCGGCGGGTGCTGCTGTTTACGAGTGGTCTCCTGCTGCCGGACTTTCTGATAAATACAGTGCTCATCCTGCAGCCACTCCAGACAGTACCACCACCTACCGTGTAATAGGTACAGATGACGGCAGTTGTTTTAAGGACACCGGCTTTGTTAAACTTACCGTGTACCCCATACCGTTAGTAGATGCCGGCCCCGACCAGACAATTAATGTGGGCAATACGCTTGATTTGCTTCCGGTAATTTCAGGCGATGTTACTGAAGTGCTGTGGTCGCCTACCGGCGGACAGTTCCGCAATATATATCCCGGCATTACCGTAAAGCCACTGCAAACAACTGAATATACAGTGGAGGTAAGTAACCGGGGCAAATGCAGAGCCAGGGACAATGTAAAAGTGCTGGTGCTGTGCGATGGCACCAATGTATTTATTCCCAATACTTTTTCGCCCAATGCGGATGGAAATAATGATATATTTTTTACGAGAGGCAATGGTTTATTTAAAATTAAAAACCTGAAAATATTTAACCGTTGGGGACAGCAGGTGTTTGAAAAAAACAGTTTTAACGCCAACGATCCTTCGGCAGGATGGGATGGCAGTTTTAAAGGACAGCTACTGCCTTCAGATGTTTACGTGTATACCGTACAGCTTATCTGTGATAATAAATCGGTGCTTACTTTTAATGGAAATATTTTTATGGCCCGTTAAAAAATTTATGCTGGATGCGGTAATGCATACACCGGGGATAAAAATAAACAGCACCACCTCTCTGTATGCTGTTTTTACCGGTTCGTTTACTTTACCGAACTTTTAAAAAGTTCGTTCAATTGAACGAACTTTTTAAAAGTTCGTTTACTTATACGAATCATACAAAAGTTTGTATATTTACATTCTATCAATAAACATGCGTATGCAGGCTGTACTTACTGCTGACATTGTAAACTCCACCAGGCTTAGTGCTGCACGTGAAAAAAAACTTATCCAAAAACTTACGGGTATATTTGCCGGCTACAAAATGGAATTTTTCCGGGGCGACAGTTTTCAGGCATATGTAAAAAATCCGGTACTGGCATTACAGCTTGCACTGCAGTGCAGGGCTGCTGCCATCAGCCTTTCCAAAGAAGAAAAAACTGCAGCATCAGATATCCGCATCAGCATTGGTATTGGCAAAGTACAGGCACCTGTACGCACATTAAAAACAGCAAAAGGTGAAGCCTTTATTTTATCAGGCCGTAATTTTGATAAAATGATAAAGGATGATCAGCGGCTAATGATAGCATCGGCCAATGCACTTGCCAATGAAGGGCTGCAGGTAATAACAGATTATTTAAATGCAGTGTTTGGCATGATGACAGGCAAGCAGGCCGAAGTGATATTTGAATTACTGAAAGGCGAAATGCAAAACAGGGTGGCTAAGAAATTTAAAAAAACAAAAAGCACCATTCACCAGCATGTAACGGCAGGGCGCTGGCCCGAAATTGAAAAGCTGCTGCAGCAGTACGAAAACATTGTCAACTTATCAGTATGATTGCTTCTGCATGGTTAACCAAACTTATACTCTCTCATCTGATTACAGATTTTATACTACAGCCCTCAAGCTGGGTGGAGCAGCGCACAGCCAAGCATTTTTCTTCTCCAAAATTATACCTGCATGGTTTTATTACAGCCCTGCTGGCATTTGTTATTACCGGGTTTCAATATGCTGTAACTGCTGTAATAATTTTTATTACGCATATACTTATTGATGGCTGGAAATCTTATCAAAGGCAAAATGTCTTTTATTTTTTAACTGATCAATTGCTGCATTTGCTGGTGATACTGGCATGCTGGTATTATATATTTTTTTCGTGGCAGGATGCAGTAAATGCCTGGAATCATTTTAGTGAAAATACAGCAGCATGGAAAATTATTACGGCAGTGGTGTTTCTTACGGCACCCGCAGGTATTTTTATCGGGCAGCTTACACGCCAATGGCGGGACAGGCTGCCCGAAGCTGAAAGCCTTGCCAATGCTGGTAAGTGGATTGGCATGGTAGAGCGAACCATCATCCTCATTTTTGTTTTATACCACCAGTATGCTGCCATAGGATTGCTGGTGGCTGCCAAGGGCATCATCCGCTTTAATGAAAAAGACAGGCAGGAAGTAAAAACCGAATACCTGGTAATAGGAACACTGCTGAGCATTGCACTTGCAATAATTACCGGCTTGATGGTGCAGGTATGATACATAACAAATAGAACAATAAAAAAATAGCCGTCTGTTTTAATTAAATAAGCAGCAGTATTAATCCAAATAATTATGAAAGTAAAATACCGGGTATACAATCTCCCCTTTAAATATCCTTTTACTATTTCAAAAGGAACAAAAACGCACCAGCCCACACTGGTGGTGGAGCTGGAACACTTTGGTATAAAGGGATACGGCGAAGCGCCTGCCATCAGTTATTACAATATTTCAGTGGAAAAAATGGTGGAAGACCTGGAGCAAAAAAAAGTATTTGTAGAAAAATTTGCTTTCTCCGATCCAGAACGCTACTGGCACTACCTGCATCATTTATTTCCTGCCAATTCTTTTTTAGTATGTGCACTGGATATGGCCGGATGGGACTTGTATGGTAAATTAAAACGCAAACAGTTACATGAACTATGGGGATTGGATACTGCCATATCTCCGTTAACCGATTATACAATTGGCATTGACAGCATTGAAATAATGGTGGAAAAAATGAAAGAAAAACCCTGGCCCATTTACAAAATCAAAGCAGGGGGGGAGGGAGATATAGCAATGGTGGAAGCCCTGCGCAGGCACAGCGATGCAATATTTCGTTCAGATGCAAATGCTGCATGGACAGTGGAAGAAGCGTTGCAAAAAATCCCGGTATTAAAAACACTCGGTGTAGAAATGGTGGAGCAGCCACTTGCAAAAGATGATTGGGAAGGCATGAAAATTTTATTTGAAAAATCTCCTTTGCCATTGTTTGCAGATGAAAGCTGTGTGGCAGAAGCTGATGTGGAAAAATGCAATGGCTATTTTCATGGCATTAATATAAAGCTTACCAAATGCAGCGGCATTACCCCTGCCAGACGAATGATAAAGCGGGCGAAAGAACTTAACATCAAAGTAATGCTGGGCTGTATGAATGAAAGCACGGTGGGTACTGCTGCCATTGCACAACTGTCGCCCCTGGTGGATATGGTGGATATGGATGGCCCCTTATTGTTAAATGAAGACGTTGCTTCAGGCGTTGCATTCGATTTTGGAAAAATTATTTATAGTGATAAAGCCGGACTTGGTATTGAGATGAATGAGATCTGGTAGTGTTATGTTAAGTGTACGCTGACAAAACCTCACAGGTTTAAAAAAGTTTTATATGTTCATAAACCCTTCAAAAAAACCTGTGAGGT
>JAYWIB010000203.1:0-3853 GCA_043789265.1 Chitinophagaceae bacterium | reverse complement strand
TGTGTTGAATCCTTTCAGAAATATTCCCATTTTAAATGCCTTAGATTTTATAAATAGTTTTTGAACAGGTGTTTTATTTTTTGTATTAAACATTTTTTTCTTTAATCGGCCGCATTGGCAGCATGTTCCGCAACTGGCGGCATCGCACTCTTGTACATTATTTCACTACTCGTCTTTTCCATCTTATCGTAATATCACCGTTTTTTTTATTACGTCCCTCACACAGTCATTAATTAAAAATCTAAGTACAGATGATCCAATCAGGGAGTTAGAAAAGCAGTATCTAAAACATAGCGCTCATGGATCTTAATCAACTTTATTTACCACTTTTCTATCAACATGCCGCTATTACAGCAACTTCACTAAATAACATCGCTCATCGAACATTCTTTCTCCTGCAGTGAGAAGCAGAGCTGCATTTTCATTAAAAAATATTTCATTTTCCACATCAGCATTAAAACACTAATCAACAACGACTCCCACCCGCTGCTTCTCAATAAGCACTTCATAGTTTTTAAGTCTTGCCCTGTTCCTCCCCTCCGGGGAAGGATTTAGGAGGAGCTTCACTATTCTGTCCTCAAACTTTTTACCGGGTTATCCAAAGCCGCTTTCAATGCCTGAAAACTAACCGTGAATATGGCAATAAATATTGCGGCTGCCCCTGCAATTAGAAATACTGCCCAGCTTACATTTACCCTGTAAACAAAATCCTGCAACCATTTATTCATAGCCCACCAGGATAAAGGAAATGCAATGATGCAGGCAATCAATACCAGCTTTACAAATTCTTTTGACAGCATCATCAAAAGCTGCGGCACGTTTGCCCCCAATACTTTGCGTATGCCAATTTCTTTTGTGCGCTGCACTGCAGTAAATTTTGCAAGGCCAAACAACCCAAGGCAGGCAACAAAAATGGTAAGGCTTGCGAAGATGCCGAGTATCAATCCAACTTTTTGTTCGGCTTTATAAGTGCTGTTATAACGGTCATCAAGAAATGAATAAGATAAAGGTTCTTCGGCACCCAGGTTATTCCAGCTCACTTTTAAACTGGCCAGTAAACCTGCTGCATCTTTTGTTTTTAGTTTTACAATTAGGTTTCCTGCATCTGGTGCAAGCACCATCAGCAATGGAGAAATACGTTCATGAAAAGGCCGGAAGTGAAAATCTTTTACAATGCCAATTACATTATAAAATTCTTTTTCTCCTCTCTTACTAAACTTTGAAATAGTTTGCCCGATGGCTGCATCCCGTTTCCATCCTAAAGCATTGGCAGCAGCTTCATTTAAAATAACACTGTTAGAGTCAGTTCCAAATTCCGTAGAAAAATTTCTTCCTTTAATTAATTTAATCCCAAGTGTGGCTATATAATTTTCATCTACTTCGTAGCGGAGTGTTTTTACCATTTGCGTTGACTGCTGACCAGGGGAAACAAAAAAGTTATTGTTATTACTTTGTCCTGCAGGTAAATAACCGGAAGCACTTACACTTGCAACACGGAGATCATTTACTACCTGCTGCCGAAATGCTTCCTGATTTTTTCCGAGCATCCAGGTGTTGGATAAAATCAATACCTGATCCTTATCATAACCAAGATTTTTATTTTGCATGAACGAAAGTTGATTGTACACCACCACAGTACTTACAATAAGTAATATTGAAATACCAAATTGAAAAACAACCAACCCACTTCTTAATCCAATACTTCCTTTGCCTGCAGTAAATTTTCCTTTCAATACTGCAACAGGCTTAAAAGAAGACAAATAAAATGCAGGATAACTGCCGGCAAGCAATCCGGTAAGCAGGATAAATAATAACAACCCGGGAATCAATAATGGATGCTCATTAAA
Organism: Chitinophagaceae bacterium; assembly: GCA_043789265.1. Lineage (GTDB taxonomy): Bacteria > Bacteroidota > Bacteroidia > Chitinophagales > Chitinophagaceae > Ferruginibacter. The sequence goes on along the minus strand of JAYWIB010000203.1, from coordinate 2,006 downwards.
ACCAAGTGCAAGGTTTTGCCCTGTGAGATTATTGAATGCAGGTAATGCAAGTAATATAAACCCAATGGATAACAGCATTGCTATTCCTGTAATGAGAACGGATTCAAAAAGAAATTGTTTTACTAATGCTGATTTTAGAGAGCCCAATACTTTTCTTACCCCTACTTCACGGGAGCGCCTGGATGCACCTGCTGTAGAAAGGTTCATAAAATTGATACAGGCAATCAGCAGCATGAATAAAGCAATGGCTCCAAAGATGTATACATACTTAATATCGCCGCCTGCACTCAGGTCGTTTTGAAAACTGGAGTGAAGATGTATATCTGTCAATGGCTGAAGATGAAAACTTATATCGTTTCCTTTTTTTCTGAAATCAGTCAGTGACATCCCCATTGCTTCCAGCAATTGCGGCCCCATATATTTTTCTACGACAGCTGGTAAATGAGTTTCCAGTTTTTTATAGTCATGTCCTTCTTTCAATAACAGATAAGTATAAAAATTAGAACTCATCCAGTTTACTTCTTTTGATTCTGGCAAACCAACCATTGATGCAAAAAGATCGAAATGGAAATGAGAATTTAGAGGCACTTTATCAATTACGCCAGTCACTTTACAGGGTGCATTCTTTTCATCTTTAAAAGAAATAATTTTACCAATCGGGTCGTCGTTTCCAAAATATTTTTTTGCTATTGCTTTTGTTATCACAACAGTGTTGGGTGCTGTTAAAGCAGTTATTGCATCTCCTTCTAATAAAGGCAAAGTAAATACCTGGAAAAAATTGGGATCAACAAATGCAACAGCATCTTCCCGGAATGATTTATCGCCGTAAATAAGTTTGGGTGTACCAAAATCACGAATTCGTGCAGCATCTTCCACATCCGGAAAATCAGCTTTTAATGTTTGCGCCACCGGTGGCATTACAGTTGATTCACTCATCTTCTCCCCCTGCACATTTCCTTCAAAAGAAACCCTCACCATTCTCCCGGCATTTTTATTAAAACGGTCGTAACTCAATTCATTATTTACGTACAACATAATAATGAGGCAGGTAGCAATACCAATAGCAAGCCCAACAATATTGATAGCAGAAAATCCTTTGTTTCGCCAAAGGTTCCTGAGTGTAATTTTGAAATAGTTTTTTATCATGGCTACAGATTTAAAAATTTAATAAGTAAATTTAATTTGTACTTTAAAATCAACAGATCATGGAAGGATTGTTATTGAAGTGACCGGTGAAACTGCAAGATGAAAGACTGGAACATTTTAGTGAAACAAAACAATGATTCGAACAGTTTTCTCCCACCGAAAAAATCACCGACTGCCGTGACCCCCAAAGACAATAAATTTCCTGAACTTGCTGCTGCAGCAAATGCCTCCTGCATTATTACGGGGGATAATGATTTACTTGTGTTGAATCCTTTTAGAAATATTCCCATTTTAAATGCCTCAGATTTTATAAATAGTTTTTAAGCCCATAGTCCCTTTTCAGATTCCTTGCTCAATAATGATATGCTGTACAAGAGTGATTATTATTCATTTTTACCAAAAAGGAGTAATAACAAACAACTGTTGCCAATGAAGTTTAATAGAATCACTTCTGCTCACCTCATCACCCTTCCTCTTCTCCAAAGGAGAAGAGGCGGTGCTGTATACCATCACCAAACATTTTATCTTCCACATCTTCATTTTATCTTTAATCAACACGAAGCCCACACTCTGCTATGATAAAACATCTTCAATTTCGCAGGCTCTAAAACCCCTCCTTTGGAGGGGTTTGGGGAGGCTGTTCCTCCCCTCAGGGGAGGATTTAGGAGGGGCTTGCCTCCTACTCCGACTTCAGCACCGCTGCAGGTTTTGCCATGGCAGCCCTGGCTGCATAAAACATGGCAGTAACTGCTGCCGTAAACACAATGATAAAAGCTGATAAAATAAATGGCAGCACGGACAGGTTATCGTGGTAAGTAAATACGCTTAACCAGTTGCTCATAAAATACCAGGCTACCGGA
>JAYWIB010000202.1:0-3857 GCA_043789265.1 Chitinophagaceae bacterium | reverse complement strand
AAAAATTTTTAAGGCTATGTTTGGCACCCATGTGTTTTTGAATGGAAAAGCAGTGGGTGAAAATTCATTGAATTTTACACCACTTTACTTTAACCTTCGTCCTTTTTTAAAAGGCAATAACCAGGAGAATGAGCTGCTGATTTCCATTGGCGCCGGCATAGCATCCGCACCAGACAGTGTGGTGGCAGGCGGCGACCCTGAGCGGCACCGCTACCCGCCGGGCATTTACGACCATGTGCAGATTATTTTATCAGGCGACCCTTACATACTCCGCACACAAGTGGCTCCGGATATTGCTACAAAGAAAATAACCGTAGCCATTCAGTTTGCTGCGGAAAAAGCAATCGCCATGCCAATGAGGCTGCAGGCCAGCATTTACGAATGGGGCAGCAATAAAGTGGTGGCCAGGGCCAGCATTAGCAGCGGCACTGTGCGGCCCGGCAAGGAAAATAAAACAATACTTACCATCGCTATCCCCAATTGTAAATTATGGTCGCCGGAATCTCCCAACCTTTATGTGCTAAAAATTTCGGGTAAGCAATATCGCTATGCCACCCGTTTTGGGATGCGTTCCTTTGCGGTGGATACCGCATTTACCAACAGGGCAATGCTTAATAATAAACCATGTTTTTTAAGAGGAACCAACCTGGCAGCACATCGCTTTTTCGAGGACACTGCCTGCAGGCAGTATCCCTGGGACAGTGCGTGGGTACGCAAACTCTTCCGGCGCTTTACATCAATGGAGATGAATGCAGCAAGAGCAAGCATAGGTCCGCCACCCGAACTGTGGTACGAAATGGCTGATGAAGAAGGCATGATGATAATGGATGAATATGCCATCTGGTATGCCTACCAGCCGGCTGTGGGCAGTGTAACCGAAGAAGCTGCCGACCTGTATAAAAAATGGGGCATCTGGCCGAAAAATTTAACCACGGCACAATTAATAAACGAGTATACAGCGTGGATGCAGGAACGGTGGAATCATGCCTGCGTTATTGTGTGGGATGCACAAAATGAAACCTGGGCGCCGCAAACAGGCGAGGCCATCAACGCCGTTCGCAACATTGATTTATCCCGCCGCATTTGGGACAATGGCTGGTCGCCGCCGGCAAGCCCTGCCGACATACGTGAAGCACATCCATATTTTGAACGCTGGGTGGCAGGCACAGAAATGAAAACCGTGGAAGCACTGAAAGAAAAACCTTTTACCACACAGGCGCTGGCCACAGCAGGCAAACTGCCATCCACGTTTTATCTGCCGTATCAATCTGCTTACAGCATGCCGCACAACTGGTACTGGAAGCAACCCTGTGTTATCAATGAATATTCTTACCTGTGGCTGCATCGTAACGGTAACGGCACCACGCTTACAAAAGATTATTACGATGCCATACTTGGTGCCAATGCCACGGCGGCAGAACGCCAAAATTTGTATGCAAGAAATCTTGCTGCCGTTACCGAATACTGGCGGGCCTGCAGGAGCTGTTTTGCATTGCTGTATCCCTTTGGTATAGCGGGTTCCATTGAAGGAGGCGCCACCAGCGATAATTTTACTGACATTCCCTCACTTTCCTTTGATGCGGCGTATACCAAGTATGTGCCGGACGCATTTGCCGCCCTCGGCGTGTGTGCAGAACTGTGGCAGACAGACTTTGAATACAATAGCTGGAGCGGTGCACAGGCCGAATTTCCGGTGGCCATAATTAACGATACTGAAAATTTGTACAACAGTTATTTTACCATTGAAGTATTACAGGCAGACAGCATTTGCAGCAGCGTTAGCTATCGGTATGCTGCAGCGCCGTTTGCTGTAAACCGGCGTATGGTAAAGATTGACCTGCCAAAAAAAGCGGGAAGGTACAGCATTGTAACCAGCCTGCATGGCTCAAAAAATAAAGTGGTAAAAAGCTGGAGGGATATTTTACTGAAAGAGGAAAAATAAATGGCATGCCCGGAGTTATTTTTTTGATATGACCATGTTTTTTCAGCACAGCAAAGCATAGTTGAGCCGGATAATGTTTTACTTTTCTATGCAGCTATTTGAGCCGATTTAAGCAGGGGTAACTGCCTTGTTAAAACGATTGCTGCAACAAATAACTGCTGGCAGGCACTAAGCTGCATTGCAGTGTAAATGCCGCAATAAAAAAAACAATGTGCTGTGGTGTAAAATATTTTTTGCTATACAATGGTAAAGTTGCCAGTGGGTATGCAGTACAAGAGTGCAACGCAACCAAAGCCTGATAGCAGCAATGCAGCCGGGCTCATAAAAATAAAAAACCAATGCTGCAAAAAATACATTTCTTTCGAAAATAAAATTATGTCGGCTGCACATTTTTATTTTTTCATGAAAAAAAACTGATACGGTGAAAAATATTATTTCTCAGGAACAAAAAAAATTTTACGGACAGCACGGCTTTGTGGTGATAGAAAATTTTTTGGACAGCGATGAACTGGCCCTTTGGAGAAATGCCGTGGATGAAGCGGTGGCAAATAGAAATGGCAATAAGCTGCCCGGCAAGGCCAAGGTATATGGCGAGGGTGAAAACAAAGACAAAGATTATTTTGACAAGGTATTTGATCAGTTGCTGAACCTGTGGATGGACAATGAAAAAGAAAGGCAACTGATGCTGGATGAACGGCTGGGTAAAATGGCGGCGGATCTGGCCGGTGCTGACGGCATAAGGATTTGGCACGACCAGCCACTGATAAAAAAACCATGGGCCAATCCAACATCGTGGCATTTAGATACGCCCTACTGGTCGTTCAGCGACAGGCGGGCGCTTTCTATTTGGGTGGCGCTGGATGATGCAACTTATGAAACGGCTGTCTGTTTTTTATACCCGGCTCCTTTAAAACTACCCGCCTTGAAATTGCAGGTATAGGTAAAAACATGGACGATATTTTTACAACGTATCCTGAATTTAAACAAACAAATTCCTTTGCTGCCACCATGAAGGCGGGCAGTTGTTCTTTTCACAACGGACTTACCATTCATGGTGCACACGCCAACATGACGCCGGGTTTTCGCCGTGCCATGACCTGTGCGTATATGCCCGATGGCAATACATTTAATGGCATACAAAATATTTTGAGCAATGAGCAGGTGGCTGCATTATGTGCAGGCGATTTACTAAATGACGAAAAACAAAATCCGCTGATTTATAAAAGACCGGCAGTTTGATTTTTTTTACGGCCTTGCTTGTTGACTGGAAAAATATTGCTGATTGTGTATGCCGGCTTTGAAAGTTTGGGGCAGTTTTTTTCATAACAATTTTGTATGTAATCATCAGGTACTGCAATAATTTAAAATACTTCTTAACCAATGAAAATATTTTTTTTATGTCCGCAATGGGGGCAGGAGCATTTGCCGCTGGAAGAATTTTTTAGTAACGTAAAGTCTGCAGGCTACGATGGGGTGGAAACCTGGATGCCGGTGCAGGAGGCAGAGCGAAAAAAATTAATGCGCCTTGCCAGCGAATACAAAATGCAACTGGTAAGCCATCAGCACCAGGCCGCAGGCAGCAGCATTAATGAATTTTGCCGATCGTTTGAATATTATTTACACTTATCGGCAGCGTGCAACCCACTTCATATCAATTCGCATTCCGGCAAAGATTATTTTTCGCCGGATGAGCAACTGCAGGTAATAGACACGGCAGCAAATTTTTCTATAAAATATAATATAGCCGTGCTGCATGAAACACACCGGGGAAGAATTTTTTTTAGCCCTGGCAATGCGGCATCTATCTTTGCAGCACGGCCCGATGTGTCCATCACTGCCGACTTTTCGCATTGGGTATGTGTGGCGGAAAACCTGCAGCTTACTGGCTTTGAAGCGCCTTTAAAAAAAGCCATCA
>JAYWIB010000201.1:0-3864 GCA_043789265.1 Chitinophagaceae bacterium | reverse complement strand
ACACCGGTATGGCCACGCCTGCTCCTTTCCATGATGGGTAAGGCATAGCTGCAAAACCATCGTGTATAATGGCCTGCCTGCCCTTGCCCGTATTGCCCGGCAGTGTTCTGTTTTTGCCTGCCTCAAAGCGTACAAATTTGTTGCTGCTTACATTGTATCTACCATACTTATAAGCCACCGGAAAATTATCATTGGACAGGTTTAGTTTTATCGTCCACCAGTTGCCTTCTTTTGCCAGCAGTCCGGGTTTGGCTGTATCCCAGTCCTGCAGCGCTTTTCCGCTGCCTGCAATACACAATACTTCATCCGCTTCCAGCAGCGGGGCTTTTATTTTAAACTCGTGTGTATGTGTTTTAGAAAGTTTCGGTTTTACTGCCGCAGTATGTTTCAGCAATACTTCCTGAAATGGCTTTGTGTAAAAAGCGTTTTCCACTTCACCTGCATGGTTCCATGTATCCACCAGTGAAAGCTCTCTGGCAGATAATTTACTGAAATCAATCAGCCTGTCATTCCCCCACTCTATTATTTCATTGCCATCTGCCTCCCTTAATACATAGCGGTATTCTATAGTGAGTGCAGTAAAAACATCGCCTGGCAGTTCCACGGCTGCATGCCAGAAGTCTTCATTAAAATATTGCAATGGAATGGCTTTGGCAATATCATCATTTCCTAATTGAGTATGGCTGCCCGAAAGGAAAAGGCTTTGTCCGAATTTTGTAGAAAACCGGATATAGAAATTCAACATCATCTATAAAAGAGTTAAGAAGCAGCAATATAAAAACTTTTATATCAAAATGTAAATATTACACTGTAAATAAAAAAAAGTGCTCACAATAAATACCATTTAAAACCACTATCATTTCTATTATGTCATTGCAATCGTTTGCGGCTGGCAAAGAAGATGTTAGGGCCTTAAATTCCTGTCATTATAAATTTTCATGAAAGCATCTTTTTATTAATCACAAAATTTTATGGTACAGGATGTTTCCCTACTTTTGTCAAAATTTTTTAAGCATGGAAACGTCCAAAAAATCAACTGCTTTATACTGGATATTATTTTTTATTTCTGTAGCGGCGTTTTTTATAGTGTATATGGTAGGTGGCGGCTACTGCTCTATGGTGCTTCCCTTTGTAGTTACCTATTTTGCCAAAGCGCTGGATTTGCTGTAACCCAGCATTCAATTATTTAAGACTGTTAGCGATAGTGGTAAATTCTGCGGCTATCAATGAGGCACCGCCTACCAGGCCGCCATCCACATCAGGCTGACCAAATATTTCTTTTGCATTGGCCGCCTTTACACTGCCTCCATACAAAACTGTTACTGTATCTGCCACTTCACTGCTGTAAGCAGCAGCAATTACATTGCGGATATGTGCGTGCATTTCCTGCGCCTGTGCGCTGCTGGCCGTTTTGCCTGTACCTATTGCCCAGATTGGTTCGTAGGCAATTATAAACCTGGTAAGCTGCGCTACAGATAAATGAAACAAACTTTCCTTCAATTGATTTTCTACAAACGCATTTTGAGTGCCGGCTTCTCTTATTTCCAGCGCTTCGCCACAGCAGAAGATGGGCTTTAAACCATACTCCAGGCATATGTTTACTTTTTCGGCAAGCATAGCATTGCTTTCATTAAAATATTCCCTGCGTTCGCTGTGCCCGATTATCACGTAAGGGATGTCAATGCTCTTCAGCATCTCCGCACTTACTTCACCAGTGTAGGCACCAGATTTTTTTGTGTAGCAATTTTGCGCCGCCGTATAAAATCCTGCTTTGCCCTGCAATTTATTTTTTGCGTGCGTTAAATAAGGAAAGGGAATACCAAACACCACTTCATGATTTTCTTTTAAGTCAATGGTTGCCTTCAGCAGTTCATCCAGCAGGGCTTCGCCCTGCTGCAGAGTGCAGTTCATTTTCCAGTTAGCGGCAGCTATTTGTTTTCTCATTGTTGTTGGTTTTGTTTTTATTGATTGTAAAGTGTTTTTAAAATGTCTCTTTCTTTTTGCGTAAGCGTTTTATTTTTTAATTTTTTCCAGTTGCTGATGTCTTCCAAAACTTTTTCAAAAGTATATCTTTCTTTGCCCCATGTAAAATCGTTTACCAGTTTTGGTGGAAAGCCTTCGGCAAAAATATTACAGCAAATGCCCACCACGGTACCCGTATTAAAAGATGTGTTGATTGCGGCACGGCTGTAATCACCCATCAGCAATCCGCATTTAAGCCCGGCAGGCAAAAATGATTTTGTTTGATTGTGCCACACCCTTACCGTTGCGGCTGTATTTTTAATATTAGAATTGGAAGTGCCGGCACCGAGGTTGCACCACTCCCCCAGCACACTGTCGCCAAGGTAACCATCATGCGCCTTGTTGCTGTACGCAAACAGCACAGAATTTTTTATTTCTCCCCCACCTATACTGTATGGGCCAATGGTGCTGGCACCATACACTTTGGCACCCATCTTTAAAACCGCTCCTTCGCACAAAGCAAATGGCCCACGGATGATGCAGCCTTCCATCACTTCTGCATTTTTGCCAATATACACAGGCCCTGTTGCAGCATTGATGATGCAATGTTCCATTCTGGCACCTTCTTCTATAAATATATTTTCAGGCACCGTTATTTTATTGCTGGCAGAAATTTTAGCAGACACACGTCCTTCGGTAATTAATGCAAAATCTTCTCTTATGGCCCAATCGTTCAAGTGAAAAATATCCCAGGGATGCTTAAGCATTTTTATGCCCGTTGCTTCGTCAGCCAAATCCTGTACTGTGTCATTTAAAAATGCCTGCACATATTTTTTTGTGGGGATAACAGCCGCATTTACGGTAATGCTTTTAGAATTATCCTGCTTACCCATTTTTGTAAGGAGTATATCCCATTTTTCCCTGATGGTAAAAATGCCCACACGGATATCCGCTGCATTTCTTACGGCGGTAAAAGGATACAAACTTTTCGTTACTTCTGTATCATCAAAAAAAATATTCATGGCGCCGAAATTACAAACTAAAACAATCCGGTGCTGAATGTGTTATCGTCAACAGTATAATAGGCAAAAAAATTCAATGGAAACTTTTGAAAAAGCCGGTATTAAATTCGTAAAAAATAAAAACAACAACTATGTCAGCAAAAAATAAAATAGCACTGGTAACCGGCGGCAGCCGCGGGCTGGGCCGGGATATGGCCATAAGCATTGCACGCAAAGGATTTGATGTGCTGCTGACTTATAAAACCGGCGAAGCAGCCGCCATGGAAACTGTACAGCAAATAGAAAGCATGGGGCAAAGTGCCGCAGCGTTGCCATTGGATATGAGTGATTTTAATTCGCTCAGCGGCTTTGTGCAAAGCGTGCTGGATGTTTTATCTGCCAAATGGAACTGCAGCTCTTTTGATTTTTTAATTAACAATGCAGGCATGGGCGCCACAGTGCCTTTTACCGAAGTAACAGAAGAAATTTTTACCCATTTTTTAAACGTACATTTTAAAGGCGTTTATTTTCTCACTCAAAAATGTGTGCCGCATATAAATGCTGGTGGCCGCATCATCAATATATCCACCGGCACCACCCGGTTCAGCAATCCGGGCTACTCCGTTTACGCCTCTATGAAGGGAGCCGTGGAAGTATTTACAAAATATCTTGCAAAAGAACTCGGCGCAAAAGGCATTTCAGCCAACGTGGTGGCGCCAGGCCCGGTGGAGACAGACTTTAATAACGCCGCCATCCGCAGCAATCCGCAAATGAAAGGGATACTCAGCAATCTTTCGCCGCTTGGCCGTGTAGGCCATGCAGATGACATCGGAAGCGTGGTGGCATTTTTATGCACCGATGACGCCCGCTGGATTAACGGACAAAGAATAGAAGTGAGCGG
>JAYWIB010000200.1:0-3877 GCA_043789265.1 Chitinophagaceae bacterium | reverse complement strand
TAATAGCAGTACCTGTAAAGCCAAACCTGGTAAGGTTTTTATCATGTATAAAGTAATTGCCATACCCGTTTGTATTATAATCTCCATCCTCATTAATATAGGCAGGCGATGTGAGTAAAGAAAGCCTGTTGCCAACACCAAAATCATTGTTATATTGATTTGGTTCATCAGTTATATAGTTTACCTCCAGTAATGATTCGTTATTAAAATCAAATTTCCCATTAAACATTTCTTTGTATTCATCAAATGGTACCAATGCTTTGCCGCTGCCATCAATTACCTCTTTTAATTTAGCACTTGCCAATGCCCACTGTTGTGTAAAAATATAGGCTTTGCCAAGCATACCTTTTGCAGCCCATCCACTTATCCTGGCTGCATCATCCCCTGCCCATATTTTACCTTCCAATAATATTTCTGCTGCTTTAAGGTCTTCCAGTATGTAATCCCATACTTCGCCAATCGTATTTCTTGCTATCTGTGTTTCAGCAACTGTTGTAGGCTGTTTGGTAACTATCGGCACACCTTTTTTTGCTTTGTCTGCTTCCGTAGTTATCATTGTTTCACCAAAAAAGTTTACCAGCAGCATATAATTCCATGCCCGGATAAAACGTGCCTGCCCTTCAATTAAATCAACAGCAGCTTTATCATCTATACTCAAATTGGGATTTTTAACTTTAAAACGGGCTATATCATTCATCGTATTCATGCACTTTGCAATATTTTCGTAATGAATAGACCAAATGTTATTTACATCTCCATTAGAGCTTTGATAATTGAGTTGGGCGGCTGCATCAAAATCGTTCCGTGAATAATTCTGGTCGGTAGAATGATCCCGGCTTAACGAAAAAAAAGCATACATTTCTGCTGTGTAGTATCCTCCACGAAAGCGGCCATATAAATCATTTAGTTCTTTATCAATATCACCTACTGTAGCCGGGTAATTATCTGAGGAATAAACATTTGGATCAGTAACATCTAGATACCCTTTCTTACAGGAAACTATTGTGAGAGCGGTAAAAATGGTAACTGCCGTTAGCATTAAAACTTTTTTAATATTTATTTTCATAACAATTTAGTTTATTCGTTTTTTTTAGTATTGATGTCATTAAAAATTTACATTAATGCCCGCAGCAAATAAACGAGTATTCGGATATCTGTAGGCGCTTTCATCAATGCCTCGTGCCCTTACATCGCCTGCTATCTCAGGATCATATCCTTTATACTTGGTAATAGTAAAAAGGTTATCAGCCATTACAAAAACCCGGGCAGATGAAATACCAGTACGCTTTATAATTTTACTGGACAATGTATAACCGATCTGAAGGTTCCTCATTTTTAGGTAAGATCCGTTTTGTACGTGGTAGCTAGAAACATAAGCCCAGTTTCCATTAGCATCCCATCCACCAAAATCGGGGTTATCAACCGGCCAGGACGACCGGGGTACATTAGTAACGCCATTGCCATTAAAAAAAGAGCTTTTAAAAATGGCTGATGTGGTGTTATAATCGCTGTACAGAACATGATCAAAAGCTTCCTGAGAATTGTATATATCCACGCCCTGTACGCCGGCAAACAATGCACTTATATCAAAACCTTTATATTCTAACCCAAGCGTTATTCCGTAGTTTAATTTTGGCCAGGGATTACCTATATATGTTTGGTCAGCTTCATCTATTATGCCGTCTTTATTCAAATCTTTATATTTTAAATCTCCTGCATGGGGTTGATATTCGTCATAGGTTACGGGGCCTTTTGCTCCCTCTTCATCTGTTTGATAAATACCTTCTACAACGAATCCAAAAAACTGACCTAAAGGCTGGCCGGGTTCTGTTTTAGAAGCAGGCTCTCCATAGTATAATTCATTTAAATATCCATCTTGAAACTCGCCACCTAATTTAGGATCCAGTGATATAAGTTTGTTCTTGTTGTAAGAGCCATTTAGGCCAATGTTGAACTTGAACTCCCTTCCGATATTACCGTTATAATTTATTAGAAAGTCTAATCCTTTATTGCTCATTTGGCCTATATTATACTGTACAAATTGTCCCTGTCCGGCAGAACCTGGAATGGGTATATCATATACCATTTGTTTGGTCTGCCTGGAGTAAAAATCCAATGTTACGGTAAGGGCATTTTTTAAAAAACCAAAATCTGCACGGATATTCGTAGTGGTTACATTTTCCCATTTAATATCTTTATTCGGCATTTGGGTTGCGATGTTAAAGCTGTTAAGTATTGGCCCGTTTGGCCCAAAAATGGCGTTATAACCCCTTGAGTAAGAACTAAGGAAAAGGAAATTAGGAACATCACTGTTACCCAGTGTACCGTGGCTGACACTCAGTCTTAAATCAGAAAATATTTTTGAACCCTTCATAAAATTTTCATTGATGACTTTCCAGCCAACTGATAATGAAGGAAACACTCCATATTTATTATTTTGACCAAATGCAGTGGATACGCCATCTCTGCGTATATTGGCGGTAAAGAGGTATTTATCAGCGTAATTATAAGTAAGCCTGCCGAACGTAGAACTTGTTCTGTAAACGCCGGATCCACTTCCTTTTACTGTATTTAAGTCAGTTAGTTGCCTCACAAAATTAAAATCCCGGGTTAATACCGCAGCAGGGCCGTTTGCATACCCCTCTATATTATCACCTTTTGCTTTTTTTGCTTCAAATCCGGCCAATAGGGAAAAATCATGCTGATGTATCTTCTTTGAATAATTAATGGTTGTGTTACCAATAAAATCAAGGTTTTTGCCATAACCTTTTCCAAACTGAGCAACCGAGTTTTGGGCTGACCCCCAATCATAAGGATAACTGTAAAAGTAATTATCCCCGGCACTATACCGCATACCAAGATTTTGGCGAATCTTTAACCCTTTAATTATTTCCAATTCTGCATAAACAGCAAGGTTGGCTTCGTAGTTATTGTTTCTATTGTAACGTTGAAGTTGTCCTCCTACCGGATTTCCTCCCTGGAAATAATCCGGCGTTTTACCCCAACCACCTAATGGGTTTGAGGCATCATAAACATTCATTATGGGTGAACTGCGGTAATTTAATATACCCTGGTTTGGTTCTTGATAAGGGTTTTCATTTTGTGAAGAAAGGTAAAAATTCTGTCCAACTTTTAAATGTGCGTTTATTTTATGATCTGAGTTAATACGAAGTGAATATCTTTTTAAAAAATTATCGAGATACACCCCTTCCTGGTTGTTGTAGCCTAAAGACATATAATAGTTTGACCTTTCATTACCGCCTGCCAGCGATACAGAGTAGTTTTGCTCTAAACTATTACTAAATAAATAATCAGACCAGTTAGTATTTGGTAAATTTTTGCGATCTGCTTCAGGGCCAAAATAAGATTCAGCATCATCGCCATTGGCAGTCCTTGCTGTGATATAATCATCTTTTGATAATAGTTTGGGAAGCTTAAGTGGCTTTCTTGTACCAATCGTACCATTAGCGGTAATTTGCAATTTTCCTGGCTTGCCTTTCTTTGTAGTTACTAATATAACCCCACCTGCTGCGGCTGCACCATAAATTGCAGCGGCACTTGCATCTTTTATTATTTCAATATTTTCCACATCCTGCATATTGAAACTATTGCCCGGGTCTGTAAAGGGTATGCCATCTATCACATACAATGGTCCTGCGCCTCGGATGTTAACAGGCCCCCTAACTATAATATCGGGATAAGCCCCAGGTTCACCGCTAGCGTTGGTTACTACAACACCGGCAACCCGGCCCTGCAAAGCTTCTGCTACACTATGTACTGGCTGATTTTTAATAGTTTCACCTTTAACAGAGGAAATGGCGCCAGTTATATCTCTTCTTTTTTGAGTACCATAACCAATTACCACTACATCTTCCAA
>JAYWIB010000199.1:0-3881 GCA_043789265.1 Chitinophagaceae bacterium | reverse complement strand
TAAAAACAAAATTTATTATGCGATCCATCTGGACAGGTTCTATTGGTTTTGGGCTGGTAAACATTCCCATCAAACTATTCAGCGCTATCAACAGCAGCACACTGGATTTTGATATGCTGGATAAAAAAGACCAGGCCAACATCCGTTTTAAAAGAGTAAATGAAAATACGGGTAAAGAAGTATTGTGGGAAAACATTACCAAGGGCTACATGCTGGATAATAAGTATGTAATAGTGGATGACAAAGATTTTGAAAAAGCAAGTCCCGAAAAATCATCTCATATAGAAATAGTTCAGTTTATTAAAGAGCATGAAGTGGATAGTGTATACTTTGAAACACCCTACTATGTGCAGCCTGATAAATCTGGCCTGCGGGCTTATCACCTGCTGCGTGCCGCCCTCAGCAAAACCGGAAAGGCGGGCCTGGGCTCGTTTGTAATGAGAGAACGGGAACATGTGTGTATGATAAAACCATACAAAGATGTAATGGTGCTTAACCGCCTGCGGTATCACCAGGAAATAAGGGATACGGAACCTATTGCAATAGCAGCAAGTAAAACAAAGCCTGCGGAAATAACGATGGCCATCAACCTGGTAGATCAGTTGACCAAATCATTTAACCCCGATGATTTTAAAGATGAATATGCAGACAAATTAATAAAGATTATTAAGGCAAAGGCAAAAGGTAAAAAAACTACGTACAAACCACTGAAGATTGCCTATTCAAAATCTACCGATTTGATGGAGCAGCTTAAAGCAAGCTTAAGCATCAAAAAGAAGGCCTCATGAAAAAATTAGTGCTGTACAATAAAAAAAGAAAATTTGACAACACGCCTGAGCCACCTGGCAAAATAGAAAAGAGCAGCCAGTTAAGATTTGTAATTCAAAAGCATGATGCCAGCCACCTGCATTACGACTTCCGGCTGGAACTGCAGGGTGTATTAAAAAGCTGGGCTGTGCCCAAAGGCGTGCCTGAAACCGGCGGCGAAAAAAGACTGGCGGTGCATGTGGAAGATCACCCGGTAAGCTACATTAATTTTAAAGGCATTATACCCAAGGGCAACTATGGTGCAGGCACTGTTGAAATTTTTGATAAAGGAAAATACATTCCGGTAGATGATAAAGAAGAACCGATCAGTGAAAATGCGGCAGCAAAAAATATTGATGCCGGAGAATTAAAATTAATTATTAAAGGAAAAAAAATAACCGGCAGCTATGTACTGGTAAGGCTGAAAAAAGATGAAAAAAACTGGCTGCTGATAAAACACACAGAGAAAAAAAAAACAGCAGCAGTTCCCGGAAATAAAACGCCCTTCCGCTACAGAACTCCCATTAAAGTAAAAGATTTTATCACGCCCATGCTGGCGCATACAGGCGATGCACCGTTTGATGACAAAGAGTGGGTGTATGAAATAAAATGGGATGGTTACCGTGCCATAGCAGTAAAACACAAAGAGGTACAACTGTACAGCCGCAATGGCAACAGTTATGAAGAGCGCTTTCCATCTGTGTTTGCGGCGCTTCACCAGCTAAAGCATGCCTGTGTGCTGGACGGTGAAATAGTATGGCTGAATGAAAATGGCACAGCAAATTTTCAGGCGCTGCAAAACTTTGACGGCAGCACTGCAGGCAATATTATTTACCAGGTGTTTGATTTGCTTTCGCTGGATAACCAGCCCACCACCAGCCTTACCTTATTGCAGCGAAAAGAATTGCTTAAAAAATTACTGGGCAAAAATAAACTGCTGCATTACAGCGAACACATACAGGGCGACGGCATTGCTTTCTTTGATAAAGTAAAAGCAGCAGGGCTGGAAGGCATAATGGCCAAGGACGGAAACAGCGAATACCATATTGGAGTAAGAACAAAGAGCTGGATGAAATTAAAAAATATTCAAACCGCTGATGTGACGGTGATGGGCTATACAGCGCCGAAAGGCAGCAGGAAAAATTTTGGCTCGTTGATACTGGGCATCAAAAAAAAATCGGGCTGGCAGTTTTGCGGTCATGTGGGTACAGGGTTTAACCAGGCTATGCTGGAAAAATTATTCAATATGGCAGCACCACTGCCGGTGCAGGTGAGTCCTTTTAAAGGCAAGGTGCCGGTAAATGATATACCAGTGTGGGTGAAGCCGATTATTACAATCGAAATAAGTTTTACTGAACAAACAAAAGAAGGCATTTTCCGCCATCCTGCTTTTATAAAATTAAGAGATGATAAAATGAATAGCGGTGCCATTGCCCCAAAAAAAATAAAAGAAAAAACAGCATCTGAAGATACGGTAACAGCCGGCAAGATATCCGTACCCGTTAGTAACTATAATAAAGTGTACTGGCCGGATGAAGGATATACTAAAGGTGAAGTGATTGAGTTTTACAAAACGATGGCTACTTACATTTTACCTCATTTAAAAGACAGACCGCTTTCTTTAAAACGAAATCCAAACGGCATTGCCGACAAAGGTTTCTATCATAAAGATGCAGGTGAAAACACGCCGGACTATGTAAAAGTATTTCCTTATAAAAACGAGGAGAAAACGATTGATTACATTGTTTGCAACAACGCCCCCACGCTGTTATACCTCGCTAACCTGGGCTGTATAGAAATGAATCCCTGGAACAACCGGTACAATAAAACTGACCGGCCAGACTGGCTGGCAATAGATTTAGATCCCGGCAAAGACAATACCTTTAAACAGGTGGTGGAAACAGCCCAGGTAGCTAAAGCATTTATTGATAAAGCAAAACTATCAGCCTGGTGCAAAACATCCGGTGCAAGCGGGCTGCACATTTATATACCGCTGAATGCACAATACGATTACGACGTGGTAAGGCAGTTTGGTGAATTCTTTATGATGCAGGTACAGGAACAATTGCCTGGCAGCACTACCATTGAACGTACCATTTCTAAGCGGGGAAAAAGAATATACCTTGACTTTTTACAAAACCGCCGTGGACAAACGCTTGCATCTGTGTACAGCATCAGGCCCGTACCCGGCGCTACAGTATCCACACCCATTGAATGGAAAGAATTAAAAACTACGCTGCACCCTTCTGACTTCACCATAAAAAATGCATTTAAAAGAACAGAAAAAAAAGGTGATTTATTTAAACCGGTGCTTACTGAAAAAAACAATTTAATAAAAGCGCTAAAGTTGTTAAGTGAATAATGAGGGGATGCGTATTATCTACTACGTCTTTTATTTAGTGTGGATGCCAGTACCCAGAATGAGCATGATTTCAGCAATATTAAAGTGGCATTTTATTAGCAATAATTATTCCGAACAATTCATTATAAATTTAAAAAAAAAGAAATCATGGAACAACAACAACCAAGGGCTGAAGACAATTACAGCAGTAATGTACCCCCCACCAACCAACAGTATCAGCAGGACAAAACAGATTCTTACACTGATGTGGAAGGCGATGGTGAAGATATGATAACGAAGGACGAACCCACAAGTGCAGGTAACAGCAACAGCATTTATGGCCAAAAGACACCAAACAGTGAAAGTCCTGCTACTGGCAATGATGGTGAAGATTTGGAAGATGATTTGGATGAAGAAGATGATTTGGAAGAGGAAGATTTTGAAGATTTGGATGAAGAAGATGCAGAGGATGATGCCACAACTACTGGAGATGATCCAGATAAAATGAATCAATCAACGCCACGCATGTGAGCATATGTCGCACCACAAAAAATCCGGTCATTACTGCTCGGATTTTTTTTGCTTTGATCTATGATTAAAAAGCCAGTTTCCCTTCTTCTCCATCCACCAGGTGTTTTCCACTAACAACTGACGCTGCCATTTTAAATAGATTTACCACCCGGTTTCCCTTTGTGTCCCAGTAATAGCCCGTATCCGGAATTATTTTTATCAA
>JAYWIB010000198.1:0-3889 GCA_043789265.1 Chitinophagaceae bacterium | reverse complement strand
AGTAATTTTTTGCGTTTCGTCAATGAAAAATATTTCGCCTGTATAAAATATTTCCCGCTGACTGCCCGGCATTGCTTTTGAGACTGGTTAGGTACATTTTGGTTTTAAACAGGTTGTTTTATTTCTTTTACCTATACATTTGTACCACAAATGGCTAAAGGCAAATTATTCAACCCTTTAACTCTAATGACCATCTTCAAGTAAAAAAAATAGTAGTGTCAAAGCAAGTCAATAAAGTAACAGCCGCAGGGTTATTAGTTGCTTTGGGGATTATATACGGTGATATCGGTACCTCTCCCCTTTATGTTTTTAACGCCATTCTCAACAGTAAAGAAGTAAGCGAACTGCTCATCATTGGCGGCCTGTCGTGTATTATATGGACGCTTACGCTGCAGACTACTCTTAAATACGTGGTACTTACATTAAAAGCTGATAACCGGGGTGAAGGCGGCATTTTTTCTCTGTATACGCTGGTAAGAAGGCAGCAAAAATGGCTGGTAATACCTGCTATGTTGGGTGGCGCAGCGCTGCTGGCAGATGGTATGATTACACCCGCCATTTCGGTTTCTTCCGCCATTGAAGGGTTAAAACAAATTGAGGCCGTAAAAAATATTCAGCAGTACCAGGTGGTATACATTGTGCTTGGTATTTTGCTGTTGTTGTTTTTTATGCAGCGCTTTGGTACGGCCTCTATCGGTAAATTATTCGGCCCTATTATGCTGGTATGGTTTGCTATGCTGGCTTTGCTGGGCTTGCTTCATCTCACCGACGACTGGAATATTCTTAAAGCATTCAATCCCTATTATGCAGGTAAATTATTAACTGCCTATCCTAAAGGTTTCTGGATATTGGGTGCAGTGTTTCTGTGTACTACCGGAGCTGAAGCATTGTACAGCGATTTAGGTCACTGTGGGCGTGCCAATATCCGCTACTCCTGGGTACTGGTAAAAATTTGTTTGATATTAAATTACCTCGGTCAAGGTGCCTGGCTTTTATCAAACTACCGTGGCAAAATGATATCTGATGAAATGATAAAGGCAGGCTTTAATCCTTTTTTTGGTGTAATACCGGAGCAGTTCAGGCTTATAGGTCTTATCATTGCCACACTTGCCGCCATTATCGCCAGCCAGGCATTAATAAGCGGATCGTTTACACTAATCAGTGAGGCCATACGGCTCAACCTGTGGCCACGAATGAAGATAAATTATCCCTCTGAAGCAAGAGGCCAACTATTTATACCCGGCATTAATACCTTATTACTGCTGGGCTGCTGCAGTATAGTTTTGTATTTTAAATCGTCCAGCGCTATGGAAGCGGCTTACGGACTGGCTATTACTTTGTGCATGCTTTCCACCTCCATTTTGTTTGCCAACTTCCTGGTATCCCGGCGCACTGCACCCTTTCTTATTTACCTGTACCTCGCTGTTTATCTTTCGCTGGAAACTACATTTCTACTGGCCAACTTAGATAAGTTTCCGCATGGCGGCTACATTGCTCTGATGGTTGGCGGCGGACTTTTTGTAGTGATGTATGTATGGTACCGCAGCCGGAAAATAAAAAACAGGTATGTGGAATTTGTGCGGATGGAAGAATATATTCCTAAGCTGGAAGAACTGAGTAATGATTTTACAGTGCCTAAATATGCCACCCACCTGGTGTATATGACGAGTGCCAACAACCCGAAAGAAATAGAACATAAAATTATTTACTCAATACTGAGCGGTAAACCAAAGCGTGCAGATATATATTGGTTTGTACACGTAGATACGCTGGATGATCCCTACAGCAGTGAGTATGTGGTGGAGCACATTATACCCAATGATATTATAAGGGTAGAATTCAGGCTGGGCTTTAGGGTGGCGCCACGGGTAAACCTGATGTTTAAAAAAGTAGTGGAGGATCTTGTTGCCAATAAAGAAGTGAATGTAACCAGCCGCTACGAAAGTCAGCAGCGGAACAATGTGGTAGGCGATTTTCAGTTTGTAGTGCTGGAAAAATTTTTATCGCAGGATAATGAACTGCCATTTCTTGAAAGAATAATTATGCAGCTTTATTTTTGGATAAAAGAATTATCCCTGAGTGAAGAAAAAGGTTTTGGGCTGCAGCAGAGCAATGTAACGGTAGAAAAATATCCGCTGATAGTAGCGCCTGTAAATAAAGTGAAGCTTAAAAGAATTTACATGGATGAAGAGGAAGAATAACTCTTTGTGCAAAAATTATTTTTGATAACAGTCTTTTCAATCAAAATATACTTTTATAATTTTTATCTGAAATTCGATTGGCGGTTTAGTAAATACTGAATCCCGTCAGCGGTTGAACGAAATTTTTGAGCGCATTATTTACCAACCGCCGCCAGCCTGTTCCGTTTTTTCGGAAAGGCCTAAATCCGCCGCCGGGGTTTGCAATCGTAAATAAACTTTTCAATGCTTCCCGTTTATTTTATCAGTTCAAATTTTTTCTCAACAAAAACATCTAACTCCTTCTATAAAAACTTATGAACAGCATCAGTGCAAAAGAACGCTCATCACTGCTTAAGGCAAAAGCTGACATACAGTTAATTGATGTAAGGGAGCCATATGAGCATGATGCATTTAATACTGGCACACATTAAGTTCTTTAAGCGATATCAGCAAGCAGCAGACTGTATTGATAAAGAAAAGCTTGTAACATTTTACTGCCGTGTGGGCATCCGCAGCCAGCTTGCTGTACAGCGGCTGCAGGAAAAGTTTCCTTTTAAAAATTTGTATAACCTCAGCAGCTGAACAGCGGCATGGAAAAAAGAAACCCAACTGCCTTTTTAAATTAAGTTTAGTAGTTTAGATGCACAGGAGGAATGCAGAATGCATAAAGTGACTGGTAAAATATCCAGGTTTTAAATGAAGCAATTTTCTTTCTCCCAATGAATCATTAAACAATAGTTTTTGTCTTCCACCATTGTATATATTATTTTGGGCTACACCTTACTGTTAGCTGCTGCTTATTTCTTTCAGGAACGTTTTATTTTTAAACCGGAAAAACTGAAAAAAAATTTTCAATACAAATACGATGTGCCTTTTAAAGAACTTTTTTTTGAGGTGGAGGAAGGCGTAAGTATAAACGGGCTGCATTTTTTTGTGACAAAACCATTGGGGCTCGTGCTGTATTTTCATGGCAACAGCCGCAGCATAAAGGGATGGGCAAAGTATGCAAAAGATTTTTACCGCTATGGTTATGATGTGGTGCTGGTAGACTATCGCAGCTTTGGCAAAAGCACAGGCAAACGCAATGAAAAAGACATGCTGAACGATATGCAGTTTGTATATGATACACTCGCTGTCACTTATCATGAAAACCACATTCTTGTATACGGTCGCAGCCTGGGCAGCGGCTTTGCAGCCAAAGTTGCCAGCGACAATAAGCCTCGCTATTTAATACTGGATGCACCCTATTTTAGTTTTAGAAAAACAATACAGAGATATTTGCCTATACTGCCCATGCGCCTGCTGCTGCGTTTTCAAATACGGACTGATAAATGGATAAAACGGGTAAACTGTCATACTTATATTTTGCACGGTACCAAGGACTGGCTGATACCCATCAGCCAAAGTGAAAAGCTGCAGGCACTAAGTCCGGGCAAAATAACTTTGATAAGAATACACGGCGGCGGACACAATAACCTGCCTTCGTTTCCGGAGTATCATAATTTTATCAGGGATATATTGGCGCCGTAGAAGCCCCTCCTAAATCCTCCCCTGGGGGAGGACTTTGAGAGCCTGCGAACTGGAGGCAATTATTAATATAGCAAGGGGCTGGCTTTATTTTGATTAATGAAAAAATGCTGATATGTAAGTGGAAGAACAAAGCGGCTCCTCTTAAATACTCTGTTAAAGGAAGTACTTTGAGAGTCTCA
>JAYWIB010000197.1:0-3894 GCA_043789265.1 Chitinophagaceae bacterium | reverse complement strand
GCCGCATCGGCAGCGACTTTGATAAAGTATATTATGAAAGCAACACTTACCTGCTGGGCAAAGCCATTGTACAGCAGGGGCTGGAGAAAAAAGTTTTTTATAAAAAAGAAGACGGCAGCATCTGGATAGACCTTACTGCTGAAGGACTGGATGAAAAGCTGGTGCAGCGCAGGGATGGCACATCTGTTTACATAACACAGGACATTGGCCTGGCGCAGCAAAAATATGAGGAGTACCGGATTGACCAAAGCATTTATGTAATAGGCAATGAACAAAACTATCACATGAAAGTGCTGCAGTTGATTTGTGAAAAATTAGGCCTGCCCAATGCTGCAGGCATTTATCACCTGAGCTATGGCATGGTGGAATTGACTACCGGTAAAATGAAAAGCCGTGAAGGCACGGTAGTGGATGCAGATGACATAGTGGACGAAATGGTGGCCACAGCAAAACAACATACAGAAGAACTCGGCAAAGTAAAAGACTTTAGCGCCGAAGCATTAACGGCGCTGTATGATACGCTTGGGCTGGGTGCAATGAAATTTTATTTGCTTAGAGTAGACCCCAAAAAAACAATGGTGTTCAATCCGCAGGAGAGCATAGACTTTCATGGATTTACCGGACCCTTTGTACAATACACTTATGCAAGGATAAAAAGTATTTTGAGAAAAGCAGGTGAATGGAAAGCAAATGAAGATGAATGCAAAGAAGCATTGCTTGCCTTAGAAAAAGAATTGCTTACGCTGCTGGAGCAATACCCTGCATCGCTGGAGCAGGCCTGTACTGAACACAATCCCTCCGTGATTGCCAGCTATCTTTTTTCGCTGGCAAAAACATTCAACTCATTTTATGTGGAGCATTCCATTAACAATGCAGCCACCGCGGAAAAAAAACAGCTTCGCCTGCAGTTAGCGTGGATGACGGCGAATGTAATTAAAAGCGGTATGCAGTTGCTGGGGATTGATGTGCCTGAGCAAATGTAGATGCTGTAAAATGTTTTTTTAAGCACTACTTCTAAAATTTGTGGGCTGATGCAGAAGAACTTGACTACAGAGCAGTCTTAATAAAACGCAGGCAAATGGAAAACCCTCAGTTGCAATCAATATTTTATCCTTCACTCCAGCATTTTTTCCAAAGCATCTTTAAAAAGAACAGGCTGATAGCCCAGTTCATTTTTTGCTTTATCAATAACAAAGCCGGTACGAAGGGGGCGCTTTGCAGGCTGGGTAAAGCTTTCATCATTTACCTCTGTAATCAGTGATTTATTTAACTGCAGGTGGCTGGCAGTTGCCATCGCCATATTGTATGGGCTCATTTCTTCTGCGCCGGCAATATGATAAATGCCGGTGGCTTTTTTTTCAACAATTAAAACAATACCCTTTACCAAATCTTCTACATAGGTGGGTGTACGCAACTGATCGCTTACCACTTTTATAGGTTTGTTATTTTCCAGGTTTTCTTTTACCCAACTTATAATGTTGCTGCGTGTGCCTGCCAAAATATTGCCATAGACCAATACGGTTCTTACAATGGCCCATTGCAGTGTGCTTTCCATTACTGCCCGTTCAGCCGCCAGTTTGCTGCTGCCATAATAATTTACCGGGCCGGGCAAATCTGTTTCTTTATAAGGCCCGTGCAGGCCATCAAAAACAAAGTCGGTGGAGATGTAAATAAAAGATGCATTCACTGCTTTGGCCGCATCAATTAAAAAGCGTGTAGCCGTTACATTTATGTTCCAGCACTGCACCTGCTGCTCTTCGCAGGGGTCAGGCTGCGTCATGGCTGCAGCATGGATGATTACATCGGGACGATGAGCAGCAATACACTCGTTGACGGCAATACCGTCCGTGATATCAAGCGATACATAGGCATATGCTGCCGCCGTAATGGGCAACCTGTTTTCTCCCCTTGCTGCGGCAACTACCTGGTACCTGCCTGAAGCAGCCAGTGTGGTTACGAGGTGCTGACCCAGCAAGCCATTGCTGCCGGTAATTAATATTTTCATGGCGGTAGTATTTTTTGATTGTGCATTATCACTCCGGTAAAATTAGTGAATGCAGTTGATACACAAAACCAGACACGGCCAGGAAAATTACATTGAAATGTATAGAGTTTTATTTCAGCAAAACACTTTGCACTGCAGTATCATTATCTGTAATAATTTTTACGAGGTACAATCCTTTTGGCAACTGTGCCAAATTTATTTGCACCGGAATGCCGCTGTGTACGGATGCAGTGTATGTATGCGCTATGTGGCCGAGGGTATTTATTACATTAACGGAAACAGGGCCTTCATAATCATTTAAAATAAATTGCACTTTGCCTGCAGAGGGATTGGGGTACAGCAATAATTTTTTTCCTGCAGCCAGTTTTGCAGATTTAATTTCTGAAAAACATTTATCGCCTGATGCAGCCACTACAGCCAGGCTGTAGTGATATTCCACACCCGGCTGCACTGTGCTGTCTGTAAAACTATGCACACCGCCATTGCCTGGTTTTATTTTTCCAATGCTTATAAAATCACTGCTGCCAAATGAACGCTGTATATCATACCAGGCTACATTTTGTTCATCTTCCAGCATCCACGATAATTTTATTTTTCTTTCATTTAAAACCATGGCAGCAAGTTGGCTGCTTCCCCGTATGTTTCGCTGCACACATGGGTTGCGGCAGCTATTGGCGTTCAGCGTGTATCCTTCCTTTATCATATTGGCCGCAGCTTCATAAGAAGGTTTTTGTAAGAAACAGCTTAAAGGAGACGTCATACCTGCCTTCAATGCTTTTACCTGCCTGCCTTCAAAAGTATTGGTGAGTGCATAATCGCCGTTTTCAGGATCCACAAAGATGGCTTTGAGGCCACGGGGGTCGTTGCGTAAATCAAAAAATAAACTGTGCTGATCTTGCCCGCTTGCTTTTTTCCATTCATTAAATGTTTTTAGCAGTATGGGGTTTGCGCCGGTTTTATATGATTGCCACCACATACCATTTCCTCTTAAAAGTATGTACACATTGTTTTGCCAAATATCTTCACCACTGTTGCCGGTGGAAGCTATATATGCACCGTTTGTTTCAGGCAAATCGCATATAAAAATATTTTGGGATGCCGATACCTTATTATTCTTAATGGCCGTACCTGAAATAAATGAACCAACCACCGCATTGCTGTTAACTGCACTGCCTGATAAATAGATAACCGCATTGTTCAAGTCCATGTGTACGTTTTCGGAAAGTACAATCCCATTAACACCGCCGGTACTTTTTGTTTTTAAAAATACATTTTCAATAACAGCCCTGCATGCTTTAAACCCAAAATTTATACCGCCGGCCACGTCATTAAAAATTGATTTTTTGATTGATAAAAAAGAAGCATCACCCGTGTGGCAGCCCATCAAAAATTTATCTGCATATACACCACTTATTAAAATCGAATCCGTATTTGCTGTACCTATAAATCCTGCCCTGTTATTGATATCTGCAAAGGCAGTTACATTATTCAGCTCAATTGCCGCAAACCTGCTGCCCCTTCCGGATGTATGTGTGTATACCGGATCTCTTACATCCAAAAATATTGACTGAGCAATTTTATTGTGGCGCCGGTATCCTTCTCGGTCATAAAATACCACTGCAAATTCGCTGGTGTTTTTTGCTGAATGCAAAAAAAGAGAATTGGAAATAGTGGCACCACGCAGCACCAGGTGATGAATGCCTGCACCAGGCCCAAATATCATGTGGTTAAAAGTGGAATTGGATCCTGCAGGCGCCATACCCAGCCCTGCTCCGTAGCCCCGTATCCACAGGTTTTCAAAACTGTTGCCGGTATTGTAAGTGCTGTTAATAGCGAAGTCCCGTACCGTTACTTCGTAGCGGTATTTTTGATTGTTGTTAGGCGAATTG
>JAYWIB010000196.1:0-3899 GCA_043789265.1 Chitinophagaceae bacterium | reverse complement strand
GCACCTGCTCTTTAGAAAGATTGTTTTTAATGATGTGATTAAACTTCATTAACTGTGCCCTTTTGGTGCCAATAAAGCAAAACAGCAGGCTTAGCAAAATGGGGGAAAGCACAATAACAGAAAAATCGGGAGAGTAATCAAAAATATGAAACCAGGGGCCACGGAATCCGTTTTGATAATTGAGCAAAATACCATTTACCACCAGCATTATCCCCAGCAGCAGGCCGGCCAATGTATATTTTATTACACCGAAATAGTATTTGTAAACTTTCATAACTTAAGGATATTGTAGTAAACAGAAAACTGTTGTGAACAGCCTGGATTATTTGCAATCATTCAATATGCAGCCGGTAGGTTCATACAAAAAATCTTTTAACTGATTATATGGCATGAGCTTACAGTGCAGGGCCGGCAGTTACACACAGCCTTCGGTTATAAACGATCATTACCCTGCTTTATTATACCTGTTTATAAAAATAAAGCAGGCTTCTATCCTTTGTACATGCGGCTGATTACTAAGAAAAAATAATTAGGTTTGGTTACAAATAGTTAAGATGACAAAATCAGAAATTAAATTTTTGGCCGGGCCGCAAAGCCGCTGGCAGGAACTGAGGTTTACCTGGAATGTGTTTATTGAATTTATAAAAGGATTCAGGGCGCTGCATTTTTCCGGGCCCTGCGTTACGGTATTTGGATCGGCACGTTTTAAAGATGGCCATCCCTATTATGAAAAAACGGAAGAGCTTGCCGGCCGGATTGCCCAGCTTGGATTTACCATTATGACAGGGGGCGGCCCCGGCATTATGGAAGCTGCCAACAAAGGCGCCAAAGAAGTGGGTGGCCGCAGTGTAGGCTGCAATATTGTATTGCCGCACGAACAGTACCACAATGCTTACCTGGACAAATGGGTAAACATTAAATATTTTTTTGTACGCAAAACCCTGCTGATAAAATACTCATACGCATTTGTGGTAATGCCCGGCGGCTTTGGCACACTCGATGAATATTTTGAAGCGCTTACCCTTATTCAAACAAAAATGATTGATGGATTTCCCATTGTAGTCTTTGACACTTCGTTTCACGAGGCGCTGCTGCAGCATGTAGAAAATATGAAAGCAAATGGCACCATTGGTGCAGATGACACACAGCTTTACCTTATAACCGATTCCGTAGATGAAGCCGTTGCATACATAAAAAACAGCATCACTAAATTTAAACTTGCACCGGAGCAGCCTGGCATTCCATTCAGGTGGCTGTTCGAAAAAAGATAAGCAGCAGGCTGATGAAAATAATGTGTGGTTGATAGGTAAAACTATTGAACTATTAAAATATTTACCGGCCTGTTTCATATTTTTTTAGCCCAAATCATAAAATATTTTCTTGTCAATTTACCATAATAAAAATGTGTATAAGCGGTGCTGCACCCCTGCTTTTTGTGTACTCATTTTACTTAATTTTGAATCTTGCTTATTCAACTCAGGAACTCGTTTGTTTGCCGGCATGGCATCTATACTGTCCGTATAAAATGATCAATAAGCTAAAATTTCAACTAAAATATTTTTTTAAAACCAAATTAATATTGTCATGGGGAAACAACCATCCGGTTTTTTCAGTGCTTCTTTCTTTTTTACATTAAATGTGTCTTTCTGCAGTAAAATATTTGCGCTTTACTGCTGTACATTTTTTAGTACACAACTGCTGGCACAGCAAACAATAAAAGGCCGTGTAGCCGACAGTACTTCCAAACCAATTTCAGGCGTATCTGTAATAGTGAAGGGAACAAAAAATGGCACCAGCACAAATGCCCTCGGCGAATTCCAGCTCAATGGAGTGGCTGACAATGCGGTGATTGTAATCAGTAACATTGGTTTTGAAACAAGGGAAGTAAAACTAATACCAGGCAAAGACCTCAGCATTACATTGTACGACGATGTGAACCTGATGAAAGATGTGGTGGTTACCGGCTTTCAGCAAATAAACAAAAAGAAGTTTACCGGGGCAGGCGTAAAGTTAAAGGCCGATGACATTAAACTGCCCGGCGCTGCCGATGCCACCCGTATGCTGGAAGGCAGGGCTGCGGGTGTAACAGTACAAAATGTGTCCGGCACATTTGGCTCTGCACCAAAAGTGCGGATACGTGGCGCCACTTCCATCAACGGCGATAACAAACCACTGTGGGTGGTGGATGGTGTGGTGCTGGAAGACCTGG
The DNA here is from genome assembly GCA_043789265.1 of Chitinophagaceae bacterium. GTDB lineage: Bacteria > Bacteroidota > Bacteroidia > Chitinophagales > Chitinophagaceae > Ferruginibacter. Next base: position 1,690 of record JAYWIB010000196.1, on the reverse strand, counting down.
TAAATATTTCCAACGATCAGTTATCAAGCGGCGACCCCACTACCCTGCTTGGCTCCTCGGTAGCGGGCATCAATGTAAATGATATTGAAAGTTTTGACATCCTTAAAGATGCGGCTGCCACTGCATTGTACGGCGCACGTGCAATGAATGGCGTGGTGGTTATTACTACCAAAAAGGGCAGGCAGGGAAAAACAACCATTGGCTATACAGCCAATTTAAGCAGCCAGCTAAAGCCCCGCTATGCAGATTACAACATCATGAATTCTGCCGAGCAAATGTCCATTCTGGGAGCGGTGGAACGCAATGGTTTTTTTGAACCTGCATCATTGGCCACCCGGGCAGACAATGGCGTGTATGGCAAACTGTACGATTTACTGGATGCAGATGTCAATGGAAATTTCAGCGTACTCAACACACAGGAAGGCCGGAGAGCTTTTCTGCTGAAATATGGCAGAGCCAATACTGACTGGTTTGATATTTTGTTCCGCAATTCATTTGTGCAGGAGCATGCCATCAGCATTTCTACGGGTACGGAAAAATCACAATCTTTTTTCTCCACCAGTTTTTATAACGACAACGGCTGGACGATTGCTGATAAAGTAAAAAGATATACCCTCAACTTTCGGAACAACTACAACATCAGCGATAAATTGACCGCAGGTTTTATTGCTGCCGGTAGTGTACGTATGCAAAAAGCACCCGGCTCGCTGCGCCGTACCAGCAATGTTTACCAGGGTCAGTACGAAAGAGAATTTGACATCAATCCATTCAGCTATGCACTCAATACAAGCCGTGCTCTTACAGCCTATGACGATAATGGAGACCTTGAATATTTTAAAAGAAACTGGAGTCCGTTTAACATTCTGCACGAAACAAAAAATAATTTTATTGACATCAATGTAATTGATTTAAAACTGCAGGGAGAAGCCGGGTATAAATTTTCTAAAAATTTCCGCTACGAATTTGTGGCTGCATTGCGTTATGTAAAATCTACGCTGGAGCACCAGATAACGGAGAACTCAAACATGTCCCAGGCCTATCGCCAGTTCAGCCGCATCGGGCAAACGGGGCCTAACTCCACAGTTACGCAAAACAATAAATACCTGTACCAGGATCCGGATGACAATGATGCCACACGCCGTGTATCGGTATTGCCCTACGGCGGCTTTTATAACATCAGCCAGGATTATTTTGTAAACTACGATGTACGCAACAGCATCAACTATACCACCACTATTGCTGACAAACACAGCATCAATATTTTATTGGGCCAGCAGGTAAAAGCTACTGACAGGCAAAATTATTTTGCTGTAAATCCCGGCTATCAATATGACAATGGCGGTGTGGCCAACCCGGTATATCAGTATTATAAAAAAACAATTGAAGGCAATTTCAACACCTTTGGCATGGGCAGAACCTTTGACAGGTTTGTGGCATTTTACCTGAATGGCCAATATACATTTGATAAAAAATACAACATGTATGGTACGGTAAGATATGATGGCTCTAATAAACTGGGTTCTTCTAAAACTGCAAGATGGCTGCCTACATGGAGTTTTGGCGGATCGTGGAATGTGGATGAAGAAAAGTTTTTTGACGACTGGGGGCTTGCAAAAATTTTCAGCTATGCAAAAATACGGGCAAGCTATGGCCTTACTGCCAGCCTGGGGCCTGTTACCAATTCGGATGT
>JAYWIB010000195.1:0-3908 GCA_043789265.1 Chitinophagaceae bacterium | reverse complement strand
GTACATTTTTTTTCACTAAAATATAAGCCCCCACCACCCAGTCCACTTCTACATCCCGGCTTACCTGCTGCACACTTGGTATGGTTGATTTAAAACGGTAACCCAGGTACCTTACCAGCCTGCCGAGGTAAGGCAGCGGTAGCAATGTATTTAATCCGCCGGTGATAAAATGGGCACCGCTTATTTGTGTGCTGCCATCTGTATTTAACAGTTGCACGCCTCCGCCCACCGCATCTGGCCTGGCTTTCAGCAGTGCTGCCGATTGGCAGATGGCGTTATCAGTAATGATGGTATCGGCATTTAATATCAATACAAAATCACCAATCGCTATCCGCATGCCTGCATTGTTGGCTCTGGCAAAGCCTGCATTGTATCCCATTTCTATCCAGGCCACGGAAGGATATTTTTGCAGAACAATTTCTTTGGCGTCATCCTGCGAATCATTGTCCACCACAATAATTTCATAACTGCATGCTGCTGTTTGCGCTGCAATACTGCGGATGCAATCCATTACCAGCGCACAGGATTTATAATTTATTATGATGATGGATACATCCATGTATTAATTGTAAGCAATAACATTTACAAAAGGTGAAAAGATGACGCCGGTTTTTTTTCCGGCCGCCGCAATGATTTTATTTAAATAGCGGGCCGCAATATTTTTTAGCGCATTGTTATAATGTGTGTCCCAGTATCCGGCAGTATACAGCAGTTTGAATCCGGCCTGTTCAATAACATCGCTGTATTCTTTTTTGGTAAGCAGGTGTTCGCTCCACACACCGTTCATGCAGTCGCAGGTATTGCTCCGTAAACTTTTATCTGTGGCAATACTTTTTTTATTTACAAAGCTGTTGACTGCATCGGCAAAATCCTGACCGCCTTTACCTCTTGTCAATTCAACCAATGCATCCATCTCTCTGGCAGACAAAGCAGGTTGTAATTTTTTTATCTGCTGCAGGCGTTGCTGCCTGTAAAAAGTCTTCTCCACTTTTTTATGAATGTAAATGTGGTAGCCATGCATGGCCGGGTTATAATAGTTGGCTGTGGTGGTGGAGTATATCACTGCATGCGGATTGTGTTTATATAATACGCTGTAAAATTCATGCAAGCTGTAAATATGTTCTATCACATTTCTTGACAGCACTATATCGTAGCAAAAATTATTGGCTGCAGCAAATGATGCCACGCTGTTGATATCACCTGTTACAAAGCTTGTAATGTGGCTGCCTGTGTGTGTACACACGGCGGCTGCGGTAGATTGCCATTCGGGGAGGTGGTCGTTGTAATCAAATCTTTTAAAACCCAGCATGCCGCCAAGCATAAATAATGTACCGAGGCCTGCACCATAATCAATGCCGTTTATTTCTGCCAGTGGTTTTTTACACAAAGCAATGGCTTCGTATAAAATGTGTACGCTGTTTTGTATAGAAAAAAATAATCGGCTGCCCAGGTGGTGATGAATGAAATAATTGTTCTTATCATTTGTATCCAGGGCTGCAGCATCAAAGTTTTTTAAAGCATGGTACAGTTCGTTTGCCTTTTGATTGATAAGAGCAGCCGTATCATCCCCAGCATGTATAAAAATTTCATTGTATTGGCCATTACCCATCCGGTTATTTTTTTACTGAATTATTTTTATAAATATAATAACCGTAAAAAATAAGCAGCGCCATCAATATCCACGCAGTAATAAATGAAATGGTATAACTGGTATGATATACCGCCGGCTCAAATTTAAAATCAATGGTATGCTTGCCGGCAGGTATTACAAGCGCCCTCAGCACATAGTTTGCTTTGGCCACAGGCACCTGTTTGCCGTCAATATAGGCATGCCAGTCTTTATAAAATATTTCGCTGAACACCGCAAGATGTGCAGCATTGCTGTTGCTGGCATATTGTATCGCCATGTTATCAAAAGCTGTTTGCTTAATGTTGACGCTGCTGTCTGCAGGTAAAAATGCGGTTACTATATTTTTAAAAGAATTGTCTATAACAGCCGTATCCCGTGAATTGAAATCGTCAAGCGCACGCATTTCATTAACCGGGCCATCCACAAATCGAACGCCTTTTACAAACCAGCAATTGCCGAGTGCTTCTGGGTTGGATACAGCCACTTTGTTTTTGCCATCGGCAGATTTTTGGATAATGTATTTTGCATTGAGCATGTTTAGTACGGCGGAATTTAATTTGCCGCTTAGCTGGTGTGTGGCCAGGTCATCGTAGATGCCAATTTTTGCAGGGTGATAGCCTCCAATAGATTTATGGAAATAAGATGGCTTAGAATCCTGGAACGGATCGCCACCTGATAAATCAAACACACGGTAGTTGGGATCCTTATCTGCCAGAATCATCCGGTCGGCTTCACTTTCAGAAAATTCAGCTGACTGATATTTTTCTGCTGATTCAAAACTTTTTTCATTGATGTAGTGCATACCCATTGGCAGCAAATCAAACAACACCAGCAGCGGCAATGCTGCCAGTACCATTGTGCTGTTTATTTTTTTATACAGGTACAGGCCTGCAACAGCCAGCGTGAGCAGGCAAAAAAGCAATGCCCTTAAAATATCGGCACCAAAAAAATGCTGCCTGTCCTTTTTTAAAGCAGTTAAAATTCCTTTTGCTGTTTGTGTATCGCCCTTGCTCTGGTACAATAAATCTTCATACACCTGGTTGTCTGTTTCCGAAGGAAATTTTTCGTTTACCTGCTGCAGTTTATCACTGAGCGAACTATCCTGCACAGCAAAAGCTGCATTGATGGCTGCGGTGCGCTGTTTATTTTCTTTACCATAGTCAAAACTGATATACAGCATTGCGGCGCATGCAAACACCACACCCAGTGTAATGGCAGCCTGCCGCATTTTTTTTATGCCTTCCGTTTTATCTATGTTCAGCAACTTTTCGGTGGTAAGAACGGCCATTATGGAAAACAAAATCTGCGGTATCACCAGCGCCATTTCCGGCGTACGGAATTTGTTGTAGAAAGGGAAATAATCAAACATCAAATTGTTGATGGCAGGAAAATATTTTCCCATAGATAAAATAACGCCCACAATGCATGCTGTAAGTATCCACCATTTGTGTTTGTTATCCAGCATAAACATACCCAGCACAAACAAACAAAAAACTACTGCGCCAATATAAGCAGGCCCGGAAGTAAATGGTTTACCGCCCCAGTAAATTCTGCCGGATAAATTGGCTGCAATATTGGCTGCCTGGTCTTCCGGAAGATTTAATTTTTCCACCAGGAAGTTAGATACACTGGATGTTTCTGACAGTTTTGGAAAAATATTATACTCGCCGTCTCTTTCAGCAAAATAACTCCCATATCCTGCAATGCCCGGAAAAAGAAATGACAAGGTTTCTGTTTTTTCATTGCTCCATTGAAAAGCATAATCACGGGAAAGGCCGGTGGTTTTATTTTTTTCCACTTTGTCATTGCTACTGTTGTCTTTCTTTTCATCCATCACCAGTTGCCCGCCACGCTTTGAATACTTTGAATAGTCATACACTGGAAAAAGCAGCATGGCATTGATTAGTACGCCGAGTGCTGCAGCCAGTGCTGCAAGCCCAATTGCTTTGGCGCCATGCAGCAAATCTTTTTCTCTTGCCCACCTTGCAATAAAAAACAACGTGATAATACCGATGATGATAAAAAGATAATAACTGATTTGCTGGTGATTTTGTGTGATGTGCAGCGTGGCAAAAAGACACGTAAGCACAAAGCCGCTCACATATTTTTTATCAAACAGCAGCAGTACTGCACCCAGCAGCGCAGGTGCATATGCAATGGCCAGCAGTTTGGTATCATGGCCGGCTACTATCAATATCGGGTTGTAAGTGCAGTAAGCAAATGCAAGACTGCCCATCACTGCCACAAAGGGCCGTATCTTAAGGCACATGCAGAAAAT
>JAYWIB010000194.1:0-3931 GCA_043789265.1 Chitinophagaceae bacterium | reverse complement strand
TTTATAAAGTAGGTGGTGTGCAAGCCATCGCTGCCATGGCCTATGGCACGGCTGAAATTCCGCAGGTATATAAAATTTTTGGCCCCGGCAATCAATATGTTACCTGTGCCAAGCAATTGGTAAATAAAGAGGGCATTGCCATTGATATGCCTGCCGGCCCCAGCGAAGTAGCCGTATATGCAGATGAATCCTGTACACCCGCATTTATAGCAGCCGATTTATTAAGCCAGGCTGAGCATGGTGCCGATAGCCAGGTATTACTGGTAGCTGCCACTAAAAAAATAGTGGATGAAGTACAGCAGGCGGTGAGCATGCAGGTAACATTATTACCGAGAAAAGATATAGCGATGCAGGCCTTGCAGAACAGTGCATGCATAGTGATGGAAAATGTGGAATCGGCTTTTGCATTGCTGAATGAATATGCAGCGGAGCACCTCATCATTGCATCAGACAATGCAGTGGTGCTTGCAGAAAACATAATAAATGCAGGCAGTGTATTTCTTGGGCATTACTCACCAGAGAGTGTGGGCGACTATGCCTCAGGCACCAATCATACATTACCCACCAACGGTTATGCAAAAGCATACAGCGGTGTGTCGCTGGACAGCTTTATAAAAAAGATAACCTTTCAGCAACTATCGCAGCAGGGCCTGAAAAATATTGGAAGTGCGGTGGAGCAAATGGCTGCAGCAGAAGGATTGCAGGCTCATAAAAATGCAGTAACCTTAAGATTGAATGCAATTGAAAATAACCAGTAAAAAAACAGCATTTTTTTAAAGTATAAAAACATGTTTGATTTAAGTAAAATAGTTAGAGAAAATATTAAAGCATTGACTCCTTATTCATCTGCAAGGCACGAGTTTACAGGAAAGGCTTCTGTATTTCTGGATGCCAATGAAAATGCGTATGGGTCACCATTGGCAGAAAAATTTAACCGCTATCCCGATCCTTTGCAATGGCAGTTAAAATTTCAACTGGCAAAAATAAAAGGTGTACCGGCAGAAAATATTTTTATTGGCAACGGCAGCGATGAAGTAATTGATTTGGCCTATAGAATTTTTTGCAATCCGGGTAAAGACAATGTAATCATTTGCCCGCCAACTTACGGTATGTACGAAGTAAGCGCAGGCATCAATGATGTTCACATAAAAAAAGTAAATCTTACAGAAAATTTTCAACTGAATGTGGAAGGCATTTTAAATGCAGTAGATGACCATACAAAACTCTTATTCATCTGTTCGCCCAATAATCCTACAGGTAATAATATGAACAGGGAGGATGTGGAAGTATTGCTGAATAATTTCCCTGGCCTTGTACTCACTGATGAAGCGTATATCAATTATTCAAAACAAAAAACTTTTATACAGGAGCTTACAGAATATCCCAACCTGCTGGTGATGCAAACACTTTCTAAGGCCTGGGGGCTGGCGGCCTTGCGGCTGGGGCTTTGCTATGCTTCCATGGACATTATCGATTTGTTCAACAAAGTAAAACCTCCGTACAATGTAAACCAGGCATCGCAGCAACTGGGCCTGCAGGCACTGCAGGATACAGAGACGGTTAACAACTGGATAAAGCAGGTGGTGCAGCAGAAAGAACTTCTCATCAATCAACTGCAGCAGCTTTCTTATATACAAAAAATTTACCCCAGCGATGCTAATTTTATTTTAATAAAAGTAACGGACGCCAATGCGCTTTACGCTTATCTTTCGGCGAGCGAAGTAATTGTGCGGAACCGCAGCAAAGATGTGCATTGCGCCAACTGCCTGCGGATAACCATCGGCACGCCGGAAGAAAACAATACGTTAATTACACTATTAAAAAACTATGGACAGTAAAGCACTAACGGCAACTGATACCCCGGCGGCAAAAAAGAAAATACTTGTTATTGACAGGGATGGCACGCTCATAAAAGAAGCACCGCCCACTTATCAAATGGATGATTTTTCCAAGCTGGAATTTTATCCGGATATGTTTAAGTATCTCCGCAAAATTGCAGAAGAGCTGGATTATACTTTTGTAATGGCTACCAACCAGGATGGACTGGGTACACACTTATTTCCTGCGGATACTTTTTGGCCCGTACACAATTTTATGATGAAGGCATTGAGCAATGAAAACATTCATTTCAGCGAAGTGCTTATTGACCCCACGCTTCCGGAAGACAATGCGCCTACACGTAAACCACGTACAGGCATGTTTACCCAATACATAGACAATGACGATTATGATACAGACAATTCATTTGTAATCGGCGACCGGATAACAGATATGGAACTGGCTGCCAACCTGGGTTGTAAGGGATTGTGGCTTAACAATCATCCGGCACTGGGTGCTGTGGAACTGGATACTACAGTGGAACAGTTGCGAAAAAATACCATCGTGGTGGAAACGGATAACTGGGCTGATATTTATAAATATTTAAAACTTCCTGCACGGCGGGTGGTGCATGAGCGAAACACCAATGAAACAAAAATAAGTGTTGACATTAACCTGGATGGCACGGGCAAAGCCAGCATACATACCGGACTTGGTTTTTTTGATCACATGCTGGAGCAGATAGCAAGGCATGGCAACATAGATTTAAATATTACCTGCAACGGCGACCTGCACATTGATGAACACCACAGCATTGAAGACACCGGAATTGCATTGGGGGAAGCAATTGCAAAAGCACTGGGGAGCAAAAAGGGAATAGAAAGATATGCTTTTGTATTACCAATGGATGAATGCCTTGCGCAGGTGGCTATAGATTTTGGCGGTAGAAACTGGATAGTGTGGGATGCTGCATTTAAGAGAGAAAAAATTGGTGAGATGCCCACTGAAATGTTTTTTCATTTTTTTAAATCATTCAGCGATGCAGCAAAATGCAACCTCAATATAAAAGTGGAGGGTGATAATGAACACCATAAAATTGAATCCATATTTAAAGCATTTGCCAAATGCATTAAGCAGGCGGCCAAAAGAGATATCAATAATAATGCATTGCCTTCTACAAAAGGTATGCTGTAAAAGTATTTAACCAGTATGATTGCAATAATAAAATACAATGCAGGCAATGTCCAAAGTGTGCAATACGCTTTGCAGCGGCTGGGTGCGGACTCTGTAGTAACAGACGATGCAGCAGTAATCAGCAGTGCGGATAAAGTAATTTTTCCTGGTGTGGGCCATGCCGCCCCTGCCATGCAGTACCTGCGGCAAAAGCAACTGGATAAAGTGCTGATATCCCTGCAGCAGCCTGTGCTGGGTATATGCCTTGGCCTGCAGCTTATGTGCAAACATTCTGAAGAAGGCGATACAACTTGCCTTGGTATTTTTGATGAATCAGTAAGACTATTTTTACCAGATAGCGAGCATAAAAAAGTAAAAGTGCCGCAGACAGGCTGGAACAGCATTGCTGATTTTAAGTCGGTGCTTTTTAATGGAATAAGCGAAGGTGCTTATGTATATTCGGTACATAGTTACTATGCTGCTATGGGGAAAGAAACGGCGGCGGTTACCAATTACATTCTGCCTTACAGTGCTGCCCTGCAGCGGGATAATTTTTATGCTGTGCAGTTTCATCCCGAAAAATCAGGCAGCGTGGGTGAAATTATTTTAAAAAATTTTATCAGTATATCATGACCATCATTCCTGCTCTCGATATCATCAACGGAAAATGTGTACGTCTTACAAAAGGCGATTATGCACAGCAGAAAATTTACAACGAACATCCGCTGGACGTGGCCATGCAGTTTGAAGATGCCGGCTTAAGCAGACTGCATATAGTGGACTTAGACGGTGCAAAAGCAGGCAGCATGGTAAATTTAAAAGTGCTGGAAACCATTGCAGCCAATACAAAGCTGGTGATTGACTTTGGCGGCGGCGTAAAAAAAATAAATGACATTGAAAGTGTATTCAATGCAGGCGCAGCAATGGTTACCATTGGCAG
>JAYWIB010000193.1:0-3943 GCA_043789265.1 Chitinophagaceae bacterium | reverse complement strand
GCATTATCATTGATGAAGTACAGGTGCTGCCAAAACTTTTCGCTGTGCTGCGTTCGGTAATTGACAATAACCGGCGGAATGGCCGCTTTATTTTATTGGGCAGTGCCTCACCCGATTTGGTGAAGGGTGTAAGTGAATCGCTTGCAGGCCGCATTGCATACCGGGAACTGGCTCCGTTAAATATGAAAGAACTGCCTGCCACTATGGATAAAAATAAGCATTGGCTGCGGGGCGGATTTCCTGCTGCATTGCTCAGCCGCAATGAAGCGATGTGCCGGGAATGGCTTACAGGTTTTATCCGCAGTTATGTAGAAAGAGACTTAACGGTATTATTCGGCGTAGAATTTACAGCAAGTATTACATCCCGCCTGCTTAGTATGCTGGCGCATACACATGGGCAGGTGTGGAATGCAGAAATGATTGGAAGAAGTATTGGCATTACCTCGCCTACAGTAAGCAGGTATGTAGATTACCTGCAGGGGGCTTATTTAATACACCGCCTGCAGCCATTTCATGTCAATACAAAAAAACGGCTGGTGAAAGCGCCAAAAATTTATATCCGGGATAGCGGCGTGCTGCATGCCATCAGCCATATTACCAGTATCAATAGTTTAAAAGGCCATCCATTGGCGGGCAATTCATGGGAAGGATATGTAGTGGAGCAGATACTGCAGGCGCTGCCTTCGGGTGTGCAACTTTATTATTACCGCACGCAGGCCGGCGCAGAATGTGATTTGGTGCTGGCCCGGGGCGTACACGCCATTGCCAGCATAGAAATAAAACTGAATAACGCACCTGCACTCAGCAGAGGCTATTATCAAAGCCTGGAAGATTTAAAAACAAAAAAGAATTATGTGGTGGTGCCCGATATAGAAACATACAAACTAAACAGCGTGGTTACTGTTTGCAACGTCAAAGATTTTATCGAAAACTATCTCAAAAAACTAATCCAATGATCCTTGAAAATTTAAAGTGACACTTTAAATTTTCAAGGATAAATATTTTAGGCTGAGCAATGCATAATGTTGTTGCTTAACGATGTGCTGCTGCCTTCCTGCCTTATGCAGGCTGCATATAAACCGGCAGCTTACTAAGTAATTTTTTACATTGATGTTACTGACACCGGCAATAAAATAACATTGAAGTAAATAAAAAATGAGGGTTGTATTGTACACAGGGCATGTTTGTTAAATAACTTCCGTTATGTAAGTGCTGCCCTGCTGCATACAGCAAAACAAAAGCCGGGCAACAAAAGCCCCGGCTTCATAAATCATTAACCAAAAAATTTACTCCAGCATCTTTCTTATTTCATCAATCAATTCTCCTTTGGTAATAGGCACGCCCATAATTTTATTGTATGCTTTGGCATCTACGAAATATACATCTCTTATTATTTTAACCAACTGCCCGTTGTTTATTTCAGGTATCAATATGTGCTCAAAATTGCTGAGTATGTCGCCCAGGTTTTTAGGAAAAGGTCTTATATAACGGAGATGGGCATGCGCCACTGCATGGCCTTCCAGTTGCAAATCTTTTACCGCACTTTTGATGGTGCCATAAGTGCTGCCCCAGCCCAGCACCAATACTTTACCCTTTTCGGGGCCACTGTCAAGTTGCTGCTTCGGTATATAGTCTGCAATTTTATCCACCTTAGCCTGCCGTGTTTTTACCATGTGCTGGTGGTTCTCACTGTCGTAACTGATGTTGCCCGTTACGTCCTGCTTTTCCAGGCCGCCTACTCTGTGTTCCAGGCCTGGTGTGCCGGGTATGGCCCATGGCCGTACCAGTCTTTCATCTCTTTTATATGGCTGAAACTTTCCGTTTTCATCCAGGCTGGATGCATAGTTTAGAGAAGCAAATTCAGTTTTTATTTCAGGTAAATCTGCGCTGGTAGGGTAGCGCCAGGGTTCGGCGCCATTGGCAATATAGCCATCACTTAAAAATATTACCGGCGTCATATGCTGCACACTTATCCGTACGGCTTCATACACAGCGCTAAAACAATCGCTGGGTGTGGAAGCGGATACAACAGGCATAGGACACTCTCCATTGCGGCCGTAATAGGCCTGCATTAAATCACTCTGTTCTGTTTTAGTGGGCAGCCCGGTGCTGGGGCCTCCCCGCTGAATGTTTATAATAAGCAGTGGAATTTCCAGCATTACTGCGAGGCCCATTGCCTCAGCTTTTAATGCCATGCCGGGGCCGCTGGTAGTGGTAATACCCAATGCACCGCCATAGCTGGCGCCAATGGAAGAAGTGATGGCTGCAATTTCATCTTCGGCCTGAAAAGTTTTGATACCAAAATTTTTATGCTTGCTAAGTTCATGCAAAATATCACTGGCAGGGGTAATGGGATAACTGCCGAGAAAAAGCTGCAGCCCGCTCTTTTGCCCTGCTGCAATAAGCCCATAACTCAATGCCTGGTTGCCCATAATAGAACGGTAAGTACCAGGCGTCATTTTAGCTTTTGCCACAGTGTAGCGGTTGCGGAAAGTTTCGGTAGTGTCTCCAAAATTATAGCCGGCCTGCAGCGCCTTTACATTGCTCTCAAATATTTCGGGCTTTTTGCCAAACTTATCTTTTATAAAGGCAATGGTATTATCCATCTCCCTGTTGTACATCCAGTATAAAAAGCCAAGCACAAACATATTCTTTGCCCGGTCTTTTTCCTTCATGCCCATGCTGATGTCTTTAAGCGCCTCACGGGTCATTTTGGTTACATCCATTTTTACCACTTCATAATTGTCAAGACTGTTATCTTCCAGTGGATTGATGCCTTCGGGGTAATTGGCAAGGCGCAGATTTTTTGCATCAAAACCATCTGTATTGGCAATTATAATTCCACCTTTTTTTAGAGCCAGCAGGTTCACTTTTAATGCAGCAGCATTCATAGCTACCAGCACATCACATACATCGCCTGGTGTAAATATTTCATCACTGCTAAAGCGCAACTGGTAGCCGCTTACGCCGGGCAGCGTGCCTATCGGCGCCCGTATTTCTGCCGGAAAATCAGGGAAGGTTGCAAGGTCCAGTCCCAGCAGTGCCGAGTTATTGGTAAACTGGCTGCCGGTTAATTGCATACCATCGCCGCTGTCTCCGGCAAATTTTATTACTACATCCTGTAATACTTCTGTTGCGTTCATTTGTTTTTAAAATTGAAATTCATGCAATTTACGTGGTAAATTTATTTTTGCTGCCCCTGATTTGGAATAATGAACATCCAGCCATTTTACAAATAATAAACTCCTTAGTGTTAGTGACGAAGCATGATTCTTTTTAGCTGTTTATTTTACCAATGCTATTTTAAAAAACCTGGCGGCCAATTACAAAATGAGTAACAGTCAAATTTTTGAAGCGCCATGGTTACCATACTATCTTCATCTTTCAAAAATTAAAAAAAACAACCCATTTGTATGGACGACCCCGACGCCGACGCCGAACCGAATGTTTCCACCATCTTTCAAACCATCTTTGTTATTGTTGCTTTTTCTGCCTGTCATTACAAAGAAGACAAACATGTTGTAACTCCGCTTATGATGGCACCTGAAAAAATTAAGGAGCAAAAAAAAACTCCATTAAAAAAAGAAAGCCGGGTGCTGAAAAAGAAAAAAACAATCTATTTAACTTTTGATGACGGACCTAACAGAGGCACCAAAAATGTATTGCACATTGCCGGGATGGAAAAAATGCCTGTTACCTTTTTTTTAATTGGCGAACAGGTATATGCAAGCCACTGGCAGGCGGCGCTGTACGACAGTATATTGCACCGCAGTCTTACCGAAATACAAAACCACAGCTATACACATGCTCATCATAAATACAACGAGTTTTATTCCTCTGCCAGCGCTGTAGTGCAAGATTTTAACCGTTGTGCTGACAGCCTGAAACTTTTATCAAATATTATAAGAACGCCAGGCAGAAACATTTGGCGCACACAAAACAT
>JAYWIB010000192.1:0-3946 GCA_043789265.1 Chitinophagaceae bacterium | reverse complement strand
GCTACGGCAGTTACCCTGTGTGTTCACCGAAGGCGGGGGGCTACAGAAATTTTTTTGAATTTCCTCATTACGACAGCGCTTACCGCAGAAAAGCCATGCAATTTTTTGACAGCATACCGCAGGGTTATTATGTATCGGTAAGTAACCTGGGAGTTACATCCAACAATACTTTTATCAATAAATGGAAAGCAGATACTGCCACGCTGGGCAGCGGCAAATCGCTGTGGCATAAATTTTATCAGCATGGGCTTCGGCAGATTGATTCCTTTACTAAAAACCTGCCCTTTTTGTTTGTGTTTAAAAAAGGAGACACCAGCAGCTTTGCTGTGAAGCAAACTGTCGGCAGCAATTTTAATGTACAGCTAAATAATTCTTATGACATTGCGGGCAAAGATGCCACCGGCAGTATCACCTCTCCCTGGTTTGGTCCTGTGTATTTCTGGAATAAATTTAAATGGGATGAAAATGGCGGAAATGTTTCTCCCACAAAAAAATATTTTGAAATAATTGGAAAAAATAATGCAGGCAATGAAGTGGTGCTTGCTAAGGTGTACAATGCAAAAGATACCGCAATAGATTTTATAGATGCGCTTATTTATCCGTACCTGAAAGTAAAAATGTACAATAGCGATTCGGTAAGTACACAGGCCACGCAATTAAAATACTGGATGCTCACCAGCGACAATATCCCCGAAGGAACCGTGTCTCCCAATATAAGTTTTGAATGCCCTGATTCGCTTACCACGCAGGATACCTTACACTTTAAAGTGAGTTTTTTAAATGTGAGCAATATACTTTTTGACAGCATCAAAATAAGACTCAGCATTACTGATAAAGACAGCGTGGTGCATGTTTACAACAATCTTGCAAACGGAGCAAGGCTGAATCAGTTGCCTGGTGGTGACAGTGTAATCATCAGTTATGATATTCCCATGACGGATTACTTTGGTGTAAATCAGTTGCTGCTGGAAGTAAATCCGGATAACGATCAGCCGGAAATGTTCCATTACAACAATGTACTTTATAAGCAGCTTATGGTAACCAATGCACCTGTATGTGCCGGAGGCAGCGCCTTATTTTTGGCAGGCAGCGTGGCCGGAGGCACCACATTTCAATGGCAGGTAAATACCGGCGGAGGATACTCCAATATTGGCGATGGTGCTGCTTACGGCGGAACCAGCAGCAGCAACCTGTTATTAAAAAACCTGGCTACGGCTATGTATGGTTATAAATATAAATGCAGCATGATGGTAAATGGTGTAACTACATATACACCCGAATTTATACTAAAATTTACCACTGAGTGGACGGGTGCTGTAAACTCAGCCTGGGATAATTCTGCCAACTGGAGCTGCAATCAATTGCCGGATATCAATACTGATGTAGTGCTGCCTTCAGCACTTTCTAAATACCCGATAATAAACAACAATGTAAATGCTGTATGCAGAAGCATCAAAGCTTTACCCGGCTCTGCCCTGCGGTTAAATACTGGTGGAAAACTGGACGTAAAGGGGCCTACTGGCAATTAATTTTCTTATAACGTGACCTTATATACGCAGCTATCTTAAACAAATAATCATCCATACGGCATACCGGCATCCGTAAAATAACGTATAATAGTTGTTAGGCTCAATATGATTAAATTTGCCTTCCCCAACTGCTTGTAAAAAGCACAATTTACGTGGGGAAAATACGTTTTGTCAGTTAATAATCTCCAATTGCGTTTTATAATGTAAACAGGAAAACAATTTATGCGTCATTCCAAACTCCCTGCTTTTATACTTACAGTACTGCTGCTGCCTTTATTTTCGGAGGCTCAGTTTAGAAAATATTCAAATGAATTTTTAAATATTGGTGCAGGAGCCCGTGGCCTTGCAATGGGCAGTGCACAGGTGGCTTCTGTAGAAGATGGCACGGCCGGATACTGGAATCCTGCAGGCCTGGCAGCACTAAAAGACAATCCTTCGGTAAACGTAATGCATGCTGAATATTTTGCCGGCATTGGTAAATTTGATTATGCATCTGCCGCAATACCCGTACAAAACAACCGCAGAACGCTGGGCATTTCCCTGCTGCGTTTTGCAGTAGATGATATACCGAATACCCTGTTTTTGGTAGAGCCCGACGGAAGCCTGAACTTTAATAACATTCAGTCTTTTTCTTCGGCCGATTATGCCCTGCTGCTTTCATTTGCCCAGTCGCTGGAAGAAACAGAAGAAAGACGCATCAGCTTTGGTGTAAATGCAAAAGTAATTCACCGCAAAGTGGGCAGCTTTGCAAGCGCCTGGGGATTTGGTATTGATGCAGGCGTACAGATACATGGCGATCGCTGGAAACTCGGACTGGTGGCCAGGGATATCACCACCACATTCAATGCATGGTCTTTTAAATTTACAGAAAGAGAAAAAGAAAAACTTTATTTAACTAAGAATGACATACCGGTAAAATCCACCGAATTAACGGCGCCACGGCTTGTATTGGGCGGCGGATATGATTTCCGGATAAGTGAAGCCATCAACCTGCTTGCCGAAGCTAACCTCAATCTTACTTTTGATGGTCAGCGAAATACAGTGATAAGCAGCAAAGCCGTAAGCATCGATCCAAGCCTGGGCCTGGAAGCTTCGGTAAATGATGCATTTTTTGTGAGGGCGGGCATCACCAATTTTCAAAAAGCACTTGCCGATGGTGATACGCTCAATCAAAAAAAAGTATGGATATACCAGCCCAGCCTGGGCGCAGGTGTAAAAATTAAGAACGTGGTGCTGGATTATGCTTACACCAACCTGGCCAATCAATCAAATCCTTTGTATACGCATGTATTTTCGCTCAGGCTGAATCTTGCAAAAAAAGACGACTAAGAAAATCATCATATTAAAATGCACATGAAAATTATAAAAATATTACTGCCAGTTTTTTTACTGTTTACCTTAACGGCATCGGCTCAGTTAAACAATAGCTGGATCGACTACAGTAAAACTTATTATAAATTTCGTGTGGCTGCTGATGGCCTGTACCGCATTCCGCAGACAGCTCTAGCAGCCATAAGCCTCGAAAATGTTTCTGCACAGGATTTTCAATTGTGGCGCAATGGGCAGGAAGTAAAATTGTATACCACAGCTGCATCTGGATCATTGGGTGGCGGAGGTTATATTGAGTTTGTAGGTAAAAGAAATGATGGTGTGCCAGACAGGCAATTGTATAAAGACCCTGGCTTTCAGCTTTGCGACAGCTTTAGTTTATTTACTGATACGGCTGCATATTTTCTTACCGTTAATGCAGGTGCAGCCAATTTGCGGTATACAAATTCGGTTAATGACGTAGCCGGTAACACGCTTCCAGCCGATCCGTATTTTATGCGGCAGGTGGCTTTTCCTTATAAGGCACAAATTAACCGGGGCTATGCTTCGGTGGTGGGTGAATATGTGTACTCCTCCTCTTACGATATGGGAGAAGGATGGACAAGTTTTGATGCACTGCCCTGCTGTGCTTTGTTTAAGCAGTTTGATGACATGAATGTGTACACTGCCGGGCCGGCCAACAGCGTTTCACTTTACATAGCTGCATTTGGCAATGCACTCAATACCAGAGACCTGCGGGTAAAGTTTTTTAATACTACCGTGATGCAGGCCCGGATGAATTATTTTGATACTGTAAAAAAAACGGTTAGCAATCTGCCCCTGAGTTCTTTACTCAATCCAAATTATTTACTGGTGGATATGAACAGTACTTCCACCAATCCTAACGACAGAATTGTGGTGGCTAATGTTGCTGTTACCTATCCTGCCTTTTTTAATTTCAACAACAGCCGTAATTTTTCTTTTGAGCTTGCGCCTTCTGCCGCTGGTAATTTTTTAGTAATTGACAATTTTAATACCGGAGGTACGGCTCCCGTTTTATACAGCATTAACGATGGGATTAGATATACGGGAGATATTTCGGTTGCAGG
>JAYWIB010000191.1:0-14732 GCA_043789265.1 Chitinophagaceae bacterium | reverse complement strand
GGTTCCTGTTCGCGACGGCGGTGGCCTCGGCCGGCAACAGCCTCGTCGATTCGGAGCGGCTCATCACCAAGGTCTACTTCCCGCGGCTGATCATCCCGCTGAGCGCCGCCGCGGTGGCCGCGATCGACTTCGCCGTCGCCTCGGTCGTGCTGGTGGCGCTGATGGCGTTCTACGGCCAAACGCCAGGCTGGAGTGTCCTGCTCGTGGCCCCTGCGGTCGCGCTGATCGCCCTCACCGCCGTCGGCGTCGGCGGCTTCCTCGCGGCGCTCAACGTGAAGTACCGCGACTTCCGCCACGCCATGCCGTTCCTGCTGCAAGCGTGGCTGTTCGCGACGCCGAGCGTCTACCTGAGCCTCGACGCCGCGGGGGCCGACCTACCCGAGTGGGTGCGGTGGGGCGCGCACCTGAACCCGCTGACGGGGCTGGTGTCGTTCGCCCGCGCCGCGCTGCTCGACGCGCCCTTGCCGTGGGCGGAGTTCGGCGCGGGGGCGGCCATTGGGGGTACGCTGTTCGTCCTCGGCACCGCCTACTTCGCCAGGGTCGAAGACGGCTTCGCGGACTCGATTTAAGTCACTCACGGGGCGACAACGGATGGCCGCGGCGATCGGGATCGAGGGGGTGTCGAAGCGCTACCGGGTGACCCGGACGGCGACGCGCGTCCCCTACCACACCCTGCGCGACGACCTGGCCGCGCTCGCCACCTGGCCCCTCCGCCGGCTGCGCGGGCAACTCCCGCCGCGCGCCGACGACTTCTGGGCGCTCAAGGACGTGTCGTTCGAGGTCCAGCCCGGCGAGGTCGTCGGCGTGATCGGCCGCAACGGCGCGGGCAAATCGACGCTGCTCAAAGTCCTCAGCCGCATCACCAAGCCGACGGCCGGCCACGTCCGGCTGCGCGGCCGCGTGGGGAGTCTGCTCGAAGTCGGCACCGGCTTCCACCCGGAGTTGACCGGCCGCGAGAACATTTACCTGAGTGGCGCGGTGTTGGGGATGCGTCGGGCCGAGATCCGCCGCCGCTTCGACGAGATCGTCGCCTTCGCCGAGGTCGAGCGCTTCCTCGACACCGCCGTGAAGCGCTACAGCAGCGGCATGTACGTGCGGCTGGCCTTTGCAGTGGCTGCACATTTAGAATCTGAAATATTAATTGTAGATGAAGTGCTGGCAGTAGGTGATGCAGAGTTTCAGAAAAAGTGTTTGGGAAAAATGGGCGATATTAGTAAGGGTGAAGGAAGGACGGTTTTGTTTGTGAGTCATAACATGGATGCTGTTAGGGAGCTTACTAAATATTCTGTAATGCTTAAGAACGGAAGACTCCAAAACTATGGAAAAACAAGTGATGTTGTTTTTTATTATTTGTCATCCGCTAATACAAATTTTGGCACTCTTGTATATGATGATTCAAATTGGCAAGTATATAAGGCATCGCATTTATTAGGGGAAGTTAAAATTGTAAAAGCATGGATTTTAGATAAAACAGATTGTTATTTTAAAGAAGGAACCGCACTTACTATAAGAGCAATAATACAAGGTAAAGGATTTGATAATTACACCGGCTTATCCTTTGGTTTAAGAGCAATGACTATTGATGACAAACCGGTTGGTACTTGGTTTAGTAAACCTAATATTGAAATAGAAAAGCATCAAGAAAAAAATGTAACCCTTAAAATAGCGAGTCTCGATTTAGCTCCCGGGAAGTATTATTTTACCTTTTGGATTGGCATAGGAGATTATATTAATTATAACAAAGACTTTTATTCAGTTGATAAAATATTTCAAATTGAAATTATCCCTAGAGATGGTGACGGAGCTGTCCCATTTTGGATGACAGAATTTTGGGGGAATGTGATTTTTAAAAACTTAGAAATATTATGAAGGTAGTAATATTAGCGGGTGGGTTAGGCACAAGATTGAGTGAAGAAACTTCCCTGCGCCCCAAACCAATGGTAGACATTGGTGACAAACCTATCCTATGGCATATAATGAAGATATACTCCAGTTTTGGTTACAATGATTTTATTATTTGTTTGGGTTACAAGGGGTACATTATAAAAGAATATTTTGCCAATTATTTTTTGCATCAGTCTGATGTAACAATTGATTTAAGCAATAATAAAATTGAGATGCACCAATCTCAGACTGAGCCGTGGAAAATTACCCTGGTGGACACCGGTAAGGAAAGTATGACTGGCGGCAGAATTAAGCGTGTTAAAAATTATATTGGTAATGAAACTTTCTTACTTACTTACGGCGATGGTGTTGGTAGCGTAGATATCAGGGCATTGGTGGCACATCACCAGCTTTCAAAAAAAATGGTTACAGTTACAGCCGTTCAGCCCTCCGGCAGATTTGGTGCCTTGAACCTGGACGAACAAAACAATGTGGCTTCTTTTTTAGAAAAACCAAAAGGGGATGGAGCATGGATCAATGGTGGATTTTTTGTGTGTGAACCAACTGTATTTGAGTATATAGAAGGTGATAAAACTGTGTGGGAGAAAGAACCGATGGAGCAAATAGCCGCTGCAGGTGAAATGACGGCCCACCTGCACAGTGGTTTTTGGAAACCCATGGATACCTTACGAGATAAGGTAGAATTAGAAAATGACTGGAATAGCGGCAAGGCCGCCTGGAAGTGCTGGTAATGCAGGTTATATAAGAAATGGATTTTGAAAAAATATACAGGGGTAAAAAAGTATTTATAACCGGGCATACAGGATTTAAAGGTAGCTGGCTTATAACCTGGCTGCATTTATTGGGTGCAGAAGTAAAAGGATATGCACTGGCTCCTGAAAATGAGTTCGATTTGTATAACCAGCTAAAGGCTGATGAATTTTGCCATTCTGTAATTGCTGATATCAGGGATGCCGAAAGATTGAAAAAAGAAATTTTAAACTTTCAGCCCGATATTATATTTCACCTGGCAGCACAGCCACTTGTACGCCTTAGTTATGAAATACCTGTTGATACTTTTGCCATCAATGCATTGGGAACAGCCCACGTATTGGAAGCGTTACGATGGCTTGATAAACCCTGTGCAGCTTTAATGATTACCACTGATAAAGTGTATCATAACCAGGAGCGGCATTATTATTATAAAGAAGATGACCGCCTTGGTGGATACGATCCCTACAGTGCAAGCAAGGCTGCAGCGGAAATTGTTATTGACAGCTACCGCAATTCATTTTTTAATCCGGCACAATATGCCAAACACCAAAAGTCCATTGCGGCAGCAAGGGCGGGTAATGTAATTGGAGGAGGCGACTGGGCAAAGGATCGCATAATACCAGATATTGTAAAGGCATTAAGTGCCAATGAAACAATACAGGTGCGTAATCCAAATGCTGTAAGGCCCTGGCAGCACGTATTAGAACCATTGAATGGCTACCTTACGCTAACGGCAAAGCAATTAGAAGACCCGGTGAATTTTTCAGATGCTTATAATTTTGGCCCTCATCCGGCAGATAACTTAACAGTACTGCAAATTGTTGAAGAGGCCATTGCTATTTGGGGTAGCGGTACATACCATTTGCCGCAAATAATAGATGCACCTCACGAAGCTGGTCTGTTGCAATTAGATATTAGCAAGGCAACTAATAAATTAAATTGGGCACCTAAATATTCGGCAAATAGCGCAATTGGAAAAACAATTCAATGGTATAAGCGTCTGCAGGATGATAGCAACACGGCTATTGAATTAATGTGTGAGGATATAAAATCATTTTGTGCAGAATAGTTTCGCAGAAAAAATATTGCTGCTGGGTTCAGGTGGCTTTGTAGGTAAAAATGTAGCATCGGTGCTGGAAAAATATTATCCTTTAATTGCTACAGGCAGAAATAAAGCCGGGTTAAATGGAAATGAAATTTGGTTTGATATTACTGTTGAAGATTCCTGGCATGTAATTAAGCAAACAGCTCCTTCCTTAGTCATTAATTGTATTGGATATGGAGTGGTAAAAAATGAAAATGATACCAATAGAACTTTTGAAATAAACTACTATAAAACAGCCTCTTTTTATAATTTTTTATCTGCCGAATTACCCCATTGTAAATTGATCCACATTGGAACTGCCTTTGAATACGATTTATCATCCGAAGCATTAACAGAGTCATCTCCGTTGTTACCGATGTCCTGTTATGGCATCAGTAAATTGATGGCTTCGCAATACCTGTTGCAAAAAAAACTGAATAATCCTTTTGTAATACTCAGGCCGTTTAACATGTATGGACTTTACGAAAGCAGCAGTAAAATTGTTCCCTATCTTATCCTTTCTCAAAAGAATAAAAACATGGTGGACCTTTCTAATGGAGAACAATACAGAGATTACTTTCACGTAGGTGATTTAGGATATTTTATATTGAATTTATTACAACAATATGACTTTGAGAAATTGCCAAAATGTATTAATGTAGGATCAGGTAAAACTACTTCCATAAAAGATTTAGCTGTTGCGCTGTCTTTTTGTTTACCCACTTACGATCCTTCATTATGGAATTGGGGTGCTGTAGCCCAACGAAAAGATGAATCCAATATCTTTTACAATGCATCAACATTAGCGGCGGAATTAGGTTTTAAAACCCCGGCTGCTGAACAAAACTTATTAACTACCATTCAATACTATTGGAATACATGAGTTTGAAAAATATCAATGACGATTTACACCAGTCTTTACTAACAGTAATTGCTTCAAAAATAAGTAAAGCAATCATCCCCGGTACAGATTATATCCCCGTTACAGGCAAAGTGCTGGACGCAAATGACTTGTTGTTTGGTGTAGATGCTGTATTAGATGGCTGGTTAACAACAGGACGCTATGCAGCAGATTTTGAAAAACAAATGGCAAGATATTTCGGAAGCCGCTTTTCAATTTTAGTAAATTCAGGATCATCTGCAAACCTGGTAGCTTTTTATGCTTTAACATCACCTCAGTTAGGTGACAGAGCAATAAAGCCCGGCGATGAAGTTATTACTGTAGCAGCAGGATTTCCCACTACAATCAATCCTTTAATTCAGTTTGGATGTGTGCCGGTATTTATTGATATTGATATACCCACTTATAATATTAAGGCTGATTTAATTGAAGATGCTATTACCTCAAAGACTAAAGCAATTATGATAGCACATACTTTAGGGAACCCGTTTAATTTATATGTAGTAATGGAAGTTGCTAAAAAATATAATTTATGGGTTATTGAGGATGATTGCGATAGCCTGGGCGCTACATATGATGATAAAAAGACCGGGACTTTCGGAGATTTGGCTACTTTATCTTTTTATCCTGCACATCATATTACAATGGGTGAAGGGGGCGCTGTGTTGGTAAATAATGGGTCTTTGAAAAAGATAGCAGAGAGTTTTAGAGATTGGGGCAGAGACTGCTGGTGTGAGCCAGGAAAAGACAATACCTGCGGTAAAAGGTTTGACCAATGCTTGGGGGAGTTACCTTGCGGATACGATCATAAATATACTTATTCCCATATCGGATTCAATCTTAAAGTAACAGACATGCAAGCAGCAATTGGATTAAGTCAGTTACAAAAGGCTGATACATTCGTTGCAAAACGAAGAATGAATTTTTCATTGTTGTATCAAAAATTAAAAATTTTTGAAGAGCATTTTATCTTGCCAGAACCCACATTAAAAAGTAACCCAAGCTGGTTTGGGTTTTTATTAACAATAAGGGAAAATAGTCCGATAAAAAGAAATGAATTGGTACGTTTTCTTGAAAGCAATAATATTGGCACACGTCTTTTATTTGCAGGAAATTTACTTAAACAGCCCGCTTATTTTAATATTCAGAAAAAGATAAAAAATGAATTAATAAATACAGATATAGTAATGAATCATTCCTTTTGGTTAGGAGTTTGGCCCGGGCTTGATGAATTACATTATGATTACATTAGAGAGGTATTTGCCAAATACATTAAAGAACAGGTTTAGCTTTTTAATATCCGCCCGATATAAAAAGCTAAATGTCCGTAAATCCACGTAAATGTTTTGTTCTGAAATAACTATTTGTATTCCTGTATTTGAACGGTATAATTATTTTGAGGAAATTATTTATTGTGTACTAAATCAAACATACCAATGCAGGATATTGGTAATTGACAATGCCTCATCCCATTCAAAGTTTTATAATTATATAAAAAATTTAAAAAATGAAAATATAAAATATTTTAGAAATGTTGAAAATATTGGGATGACTAATAATTGGAACAAATGCATAGAATTGTGCGAAACAGAATATTGTACAATATTGCATGATGATGATTTGTTGGCTCCAAGGTTTATTGAATTTATGGTAAATCAAATTTCTCAGAATACAAATGCGATAGCTTTCTCCTGTTCAGTTTGTATTGGCAATAGTTTAAATGAAAACTCCTATTCCTATTTAGATAACGACGTGCCTAAATTAGTTGATAGAACTTTATTATTAAGTAGTAATTTAACTCCTTTTCCCGGCGTAGTATTTAATAAGAATAAATCAAGAGAATTAAAAGGATTTAAAGAACAATATTATCCGGTTGATGATATGGATTTTTGGTACAGGCTTACCACCATTGGCAAGGTATTTAAATATCAGTCTATTTTAGCATTTTACAGATTGTCTGAGTCTCAAAATTCGAGGAGCGTAGTTCAAAACGCAATTGATAAAAGTTATTTTTTTCGTAAAGAAATATGCATTGGCTTTAAAGAATTATTCATTATCCAATCTGCAACACTTAAATTAAAGAATTTTTACTCCCACTCTTACCCTGGAGTAAAATTTAAACTGCCCTTTTCTATATTATTATTTAATATCAACAAGAACATTATGACTGTTCTTTCAAAACTTAAAAAGATTATAATAAAACAGCAATGAATGGCAGTGGTATATCAGTTATCATTTGCTGCTACAATAGCGCCACCCGCCTTCCAACTACTTTAAAATATTTGGCGGTTCAGAATGCAGGCCATGAAATACCCTGGGAAATTATCATTGTAAATAATTGCTCAACCGATAATACAGTAGATGTAGCTAAAGAAGAATGGCAAAAACATCGCAGCAATATTTCCCTGCACATCGTTGAAGAGCAGCAGCCGGGTTTATCTTTTGCCCGCCAGGCAGGTATTGCTGCGGCTAAATATGAATACATTATTTTTTGTGACGATGATAACTGGTTAGATGAAAATTATCTTTCCACGGCCTATCAAACCATGCAATTAAATAAAAACATTGGCGCATTAGGTGGATGGGGAACGGCTGTTTCCGATGCTGTATTTCCTGACTGGTTTCCTCAATATGAGGGAGGTTATGCTGTTGGGAAACCGTTGTTTGGTTCAGGCGAGGTGCCACAAGGTCAATACCTTGTTGGGGCTGGATTGGTATTTAAAAAATCGGTGTTTCAGCAGGCATACGATCAGTTTCCCACCTTACTTACAGACAGAATGGGCAACCAGCTAACAGCAGGCGGCGATACGGAATTTATTATGAGGTTGCTGCTGATGGGTTATAAAATTTATTTTGAAGCGTCACTACACTTTAAACATTTTATTCCTGCAGAAAGATTAACACTGGCCTACCGGGATAAATTATTCAGTGGATTTAAATCTTCTTCCGGCGTCCTTGATATTTACAGTTTGTATATCCACAAAAAAAGTCAAACTTTCCTTAATAAAATTGGCATAGTTTTAAAATGCCTGATTCGTTTAATAACCTGTGCTATTCAGCCAATAAGAGGCTGGCAACTTAGCAAAGAAATTTCATTGCTTTACCATTACACCGGAATAAGGCTTGGCAGGATACATAAAAGCGAAACACAAATCCGGCAGTTTTTAAAAAAATTTTCTGCGTAAGCAATGAATTAAGTGTGGTGCAAAAAAAATTAATTAAAATATATTTTACTGACTTCTGGCCTGGATTAGAGAAAGACAATTATTTTTTGAGGCTGCTGCAAAAACACTTTAATGTAGTGGTGGATGCTAACCCGGATTATTTATTTTTTTCTGTGTACGGTTCCAGCCATTTGCAGTACGCCAATTGTATAAAAATATTTTTTACAGGAGAAAATGTGGTGCCCGATTTTAATGTGTGTGATTATGCACTCGGCTTTAATTATCTGCAGTTTGAAGACAGGTACATGCGTTTTCCATTATACGCTATATATCCGGGGTATCAGCAACTGACACAAAAAAAAGTAATAGATGCACAGGTGCTCCATAGAAAATTTTGCAATTTTGTTTATTCCAATAACACCTATGCCGACCCCGCCAGAACGCTCTTTTTTAATGCGCTTTCAAAATATAAAAAAATTGATTCAGGGGGAAGGTACCTGAATAATATGGGCGGACCCGTTGCTGACAAAATGAGTTTTATAAGTCAATACAAATTTTCAATTGCGTTTGAAAATAGCGTAAGCCCGGGCTACACTACCGAAAAAATTATGGAACCTATGGTGGTGAATTCAATGCCCGTTTATTATGGCAATCCCTTGATTCACCTTGATTTCAACACCGATGCTTTTATTCAGGTCAGCCAAACAAATCCTTTTGAAAAATCAATAGAAGAAATAATTAAGCTGGACATGGATGACAATATGTATTTGGCAAAACTTAATTTGCCATGGCTACAGGAAGATGCTGCACCTGCAAGGCTGGAGCATGAGGCAGTAAAATTTTTTACAAACATTTTTCAGCAGCCTTTTAATACAGCAAAAAGGAAAACTGAGCATGGTTTTAATCTGTTCAAAACAGGCGAACAGATTCAGCACGCCCATCTTATTCAAAAGCATAAAAAAAGAAATTACTTTAAAACCCGGATCAGGTCTTTTTTCTTACGATGATTTTTATAATATTATAAGTGTGGAAAAACAGTTGGTATCTGTAGTAGTGGCTACTTATAATTCAGCCCCCCACGTAATAGAAACACTGGAAAGTGCGAAAGCACAAACCTGGCAAAACCTCGAATTGATTGTGTCTGATGATTACTCTGCAGATAACACGGTGGAGATATGCAGGGAGTGGATAGATAAAAATAAAAATCGTTTTACAAGAACTGAATTAATTACAGTTCCAAAAAACACAGGTGTATCTGCCAATTGCAACCGGTGTATAGCTGCTTCGCATGCTGAATGGATAAAGATGATAGCGGGTGATGATATTTTGCTTCCGGGTTGTATTGAAGACAATATGCAGTTTGTTGAAAAGAATGCCGGCGCCGACATCATATTTTCTCAGGTACAATTGTATCTGAACAATTTTTCCCATGAGAATTTTTTAACCAATGATCCGTCAATATATCCCATGCATATAATGAACCCTGCTTATGGCAGTGAAGATCAATACAAATTACTTTTATTATCGGATCGTATTACGTTTACGCCTTCTTTCTTTTTTAAAAAACAGGCCATTTTAGCTGTTGGCGGATATGATGCCGAAAATAATTTGGTGGAAGATTATCCAATGTGGTTAAAACTTACAAACACGGGAACCAGACTTTATTATTTTCACCAACCAACGGTAGGATACCGGCGCCATGAAAAAGCCGCCAATAATATTGCTGATAAAGTGTTATTTAAGCCGATGTTTTTAAAAACAGAACAACTAAGAAAAAAATTTGTATATCCCAATTTACCATGGGACCTAGCAGGTGCTAAACGTTATGAATACAAGATGGCAACCATCTTTAAGGCGGTAGGCCTAATCAGGCAAAGTTCATTTAGCAGTGCATTGTATAAAATTGCAACTGTTTTTTTTAATCCTTATAAATATATCAGTTATTTAAAAAAGCAATTATTCAATCTGAAACAAACTGATTTGTTTTATAAAGATTGATTTTTCACATCAACTTATCATTAAAATAAATCCATGCTACATCCTTCACAAAGTCATAAAAATCGTCGGCCATGGAACTGGCTTGTTTATAAGAGCAATGATAAGTTTTTACAAAAATACTCTTCATGTTATAAAGGAACGATGTATGACTTAGGGTGTGGCACCCGGCCTTATGAATCTTTTTTTTTAAATTTTGCCGACAAATATGTGGGAATAGATTGGGGTTCCACCATACACTCGTTACAAGCAGATATAGTAGCTGATTTAAATAAACCGTTACCAGTAGAATCTAATTGCGCAGATACCATTGTTTGTCTGTCGGTACTTGAACATCTTTGCGAACCGCAAACCCTGCTGAATGAAGCATACCGGATGATGAAATCAGGAGGAACAATTATTTTGCAGGTACCCTGGCAATGGTGGATACATGAAGCACCTTATGATTTTTTCCGGTACACCCCTTATGGACTTCGCTACATGATGCAGAAGGCAGGATTTATGAATGTAGACGTACAGCCTACCAGCGGTTTTTTTTCTATGTGGTTGCTTAAGATGAATTATTTCAGCCTGCGACTTATTAAGGGACCAAGGGTAATGAGGGGTGTGATCAAACTTTGCTTAATGCCTTTTTGGTACTTTGGCCAACTTGCCGCTCCTGTACTGGATAAACTTGATAAAGATTGGGCAGCAGAAACACAAGGTTATTATGTGTCTGCTTTAAAAGCTGGTTAAAATGAAAAAGATTGGGTTATTCTTAATGGGTTATAAAGGACTATCATGTCTTCATTCTCTCATTAAAGATCAAAAACATTACCTGATAACAGCCATTGTATCATCAGGCGATAAAGCAGTTAAAAATGATTATTACAAAGAAATAAATGATTTGTGCAAGCAACATAATATCTGCTTTTATCATCGTAGTAAATATACAGCCAATGCGTTAGATATTATTATTGCAATATCCTGGCGGTGGATAATAAAAACAAACCAGGGTATAGTAGTTATTGTATTTCATGATTCGCTTCTTCCAGCCTACAGAGGCTTTGCTCCTTTAGTAAGTAGCCTAATTAATGGCGAAAAAAAATTGGGTGTTACAGCATTGTTTGCATCAGCGGAATATGATAAAGGTGATATTATTATGCAGCAACACATCAATGTGGAATATCCTTTAAAAATTGAAAATGCAATTGAAAAAATATCGTATTGTTATAACTCTATTTTAAAGCGCTTAATTAGCTCTATAGAATCTGATAGCGTCCTTACTTCCTTTGCACAAGATGAAAAAATGGCAACATACAGTTTATGGCTTGATGAAAAAGATTACATCATTAAATGGCATCATTCCGCCGAAATTATAAAACGATTTATAGATAGTGTTGGTTATCCTTACAACGGAGCCACGGCCTTTTTAAACGGGGAGAAAATAAAAATATGCGAAGCAGAAGCGGAAGGTGATGTAGTAATTGAAAACAGGGTGCCGGGTAAAGTAATTTTTATGAAAGAACAATATCCAGTAGTGGTATGTGGTACAGGGTTATTAAAAATTATAAAAGCTGAGAATGAAAAAGGTCAATCTATTTTTCCTTTAAAAAACTTTAGGAGCAGGTTTACTTATGACATATAACGTACCATTCAATAAACCTTACCTCACTGGTAAAGAAATGCATTATATATACCAAGCTGTATATTCTGGAAAAATTTCTGGCAATGGCCAGTTTACTCAAAGATGCCAGGCATTTTTTGAAAAAAAATATAGTATTAAAAAAGCCCTTCTTACCACATCCTGTACCGACGCTCTTGAAATGTGTGCAATGCTGGCTAATATTAAACCAGGTGATGAAGTAATAGTGCCCTCTTATACTTTTGTTTCCACTGCGCTGGCATTTATGCGGCAGGGAGCAAAAATTGTTTTTGCTGATAGCCGTACAATGCATCCCGGAATAGATGAGGATAAAATTGAAAACCTGGTAACTGACAACACTAAAGTGATTGTACCTGTTCATTATGCAGGAGTGGCATGCGATATGGATAAAATTATGGATATAGCTGCCAAGTATAATTTACTTGTAGTAGAAGATGCAGCGCAGGCAGTAGATTCATTTTATAAAAACAGACCATTAGGTAGCATAGGCCATATGGCTGCCTTTTCGTTTCATGAAACAAAAAATATAAATTCAGGAGAGGGAGGGTTACTTGCAATTAATGATGAAAAATTTATAAAACGATCAGAAATAATCTGGGAAAAAGGCACTAACCGTGCAGAGTTTTTTCGTGGAGAAATTAATAAATATGGATGGGTAGATACCGGCTCTTCCTTTCTGCCTTCTGAAATAATTGCGGCTTATCTATGGGCTCAGTTAGAAAATATTGATGCCATTCAAAAAAAAAGGCTGGAAATATGGCATCTATATTACAGTGGTTTATATAATTGGTCAGCAAATAACGAAGTATCCATTCCTCATATTCCACAATATGCATTTAACAATGCTCATATGTTTTACCTCGTGTGTAAAAGCATAAGACAGCGTGAAATGATTATTGAAGCACTCAAAAAAAAGGGAATACTTTCAGTTTTTCATTACATAAGTCTGCATAAAAGTTCGTATTATACAAGTGATAATAATATCGCACATTTACCAGAGTCCGATAGGTATACTGATTGTCTTTTAAGGCTTCCCCTTTATTATGAATTAGGTGTTGAGCAAATAAACGAAATAATCAATACAATCATTTCTTTATAGAAGCATGTCTAAAATTCTACATCTTGCTACAGATGAAAAATTTATCGATGCAGCGAATTATATTTTTGAAAAAGCGTTTCCAGGGTTGAACAGTTTTTTAATTATACAGCCCGTCTCTCAGCCGCCTTTAAAATATGTAACACTACAGGATAATTGCATAGTAATGCGTGGTGATGACGAAAATTTGGAATTAATTGTAGAAAAGGCCAACAGGGCAGAATTAATTGTACTTCACGGCTTCGACCTATATAAAGCCAGGCTCTTTTCAAGAGATAACTTTAAAAAAAAATACCTATGGCTCCTATGGGGCGCAGAAGCGTATAATGAACAGGTAATGCATAAATCTTTTCTTGGAAAAGCAACAAAAAAATTATCTGAAAAAATTTCTGCCATAACTCTTTTTGATCGCATAAAAAATATTTACCGCTCAATCAGGTATAAAAAAAATGAAAAGGATAAAAATATTGATATAGCCAATTGTTTAAATTATATAACATACATGGGAATTTTGCACAAAGAAGAATTCTTATACTTTAAACAGCAAAAAGTAATTAACCCCCACTCATTATACATTCCATTTACTTACTATCCACTTGAATTTATTTTTAAAGAAAATACACCAACAGTAAAAGGTAAAAATATTTTATTGGGTAATTCAGCTTCTTTTACCAACAATCACATTGAGGCTATAGATCTGCTTGCAAAAATTTTGCAGCAAAATCAAAAAGTAATTGTTCCATTGAGCTATGGCAACAGTCGTTATGCAAAGGCTGTAATCAATTATGGTAACACTAAAATCGGTGCTCAAATTCAGCCTTTGCAAAAGTTTATGCCGCTTGATGAATATAATGAAATACTTGCCGGATGCGGTATTGTTGTAATGAACCATTACAGGCAGCAGGCCATAGGCAATGTACTTGCTTCAGTATATATGGGTGCAAAAGTATTTTTGAATAATACCACCGTATATCAATACCTAAAAAGAATTGGTTGTTATGTATTTCTTATTGAAAAAGATCTTTTAAATCACCATGACTTGGAATTGCTCACACAAGAACAGGCCAATCATAACAGGCAAATTTTAAAGAATGAAATTTCAACCTCTGTGGTGGTTAAGAATCTACAAAATTCATTACTAGGACACTTTGATATGTTAAACAATTAATTAATTGATGGACAATCAATTTAACTATTTTAAACATGAAACCGCCATCATTGATGAAGGTGCATGCATTGGCCTAAACACTAAAGTCTGGCATTGGACGCATGTAAGTGCAGGCGCTGTAATAGGTTCTAATTGTACACTCGGCCAAAACGTTTTTATAGCAAATAATGTAGTAATTGGAAACCAGGTAAAAATTCAAAACAATGTATCGGTTTACGACAATGTTACATTAGAAGATGAGGTGTTTTGCGGCCCAGGTATGGTATTTACCAATGTATACAATCCACGTGCGGCCATTGATCGTAAAACTGAATATAAATCTACAGTACTAAAAAGAGGAGCAACGCTGGGTGCAAACTGCACCATTATATGTGGTATTACCGTTGGTATGTATGCATTTATAGGAGCAGGTGCTGTTGTTACCAAAAATGTACCTGCCTTTGCATTAATGATGGGGGTACCTGCCCGGCAAAAAGGATGGATAACAAGATTTGGTGAACCAATGGACTTGCCCCTTACAGGAACGGGTAAATACAATTGTCCGCATACAAGTGATCAATATGTTTTGAGTATGGGCAAAATCATTTTTTCTAAGGGTAATGAATAGCAATTAAAGCAGAAACTTTACATTTAAATGAAGATTACAATCGTAGCAGGGGCAAGGCCAAACTTTATAAAAATAGCACCTCTAATTAAGGAAATAAAAAAAGTTCAGGTTAGTGAAAATATATTTTATTACCGGCTCGTGCATACCGGTCAGCATTACGATGCTAAAATGAGTGATACTTTTTTTAGGGAATTAAATATTCCAAATCCGGATATTAATTTGGAATGCGGAGGTGGTACACAAGCTGAGCAAACTGCTGCTATCATGATTGCTTTTGAAAAAGATTTAATTCGCCATCCTGCCGACCTGGTGATAGTGGTGGGAGATGTTACCAGTACCATGGCATGCAGCATTGTAGCTAAAAAAATGAACACAAAAGTAGCTCATATAGAAGCAGGCATACGTTCCTTCGAT
>JAYWIB010000190.1:0-3975 GCA_043789265.1 Chitinophagaceae bacterium | reverse complement strand
GTGTATTAAATGCTTCACTCATTTATTTATTTGGCACCACGTCCTTTGGCCATGCTCAATGCCAGGCAAAAAGACAGGGCTGCAAATCTAATTATTTGTAGAATTAGGGCATTTGTTTTGGAGACGTGGCAGCAAAAAGAGGTCTACACAAAAAATATATGCAGGTCATGAAAAGCCATTTCCAAACCAAGGTTCCAAAAATTAATTTATAAAAGTGTGCCCCACACAAATTGATTGCGCCAGTTTTTTGCATCTTCATCATCGCCATCATACCAGTCTTTCGATCGTTCAAGCATCAATTTTTTTAATTCAGCACGTGTGCTGTATTTTTTTGCAGCCACTGGTTTTATCACAGTTTCATCTACGCCATTTACAGAAATTTTAGTAGCCATAAAAGAAACATACAGCCTTGGCACTGTCATCGCCAATATCATCCCTGGCAAGCCGCTTACGCTGCAGGGGCCGCCGGGTATTACTATTTCATCTGTATAAAAAGCAAATACATACACACTGTCCATGATAATGCCCGCTGCTTTGCGACACTTAAAGCCGGCAATATCACGGCTTTCGTTGGTAAGGCGCCAGTTAATATGCGGTATGCTGTCTTCCATTAAAAAGTCGCCGCCTGCCACCGTTTTTCGCTGATATAGTTTTTGATTGCCAAAGTCAAAAAAATAATGGCTTTGCTCGTCATCCTTCCTCATCCATTCAGGTACTTTGGGTCCATCTGCCCAGCGGTCAAATTGATAGATGCTTTTATTGTTGCTAAAAGTGAATTTGTAGTACCCTGTTTTAAACTGTGGCATATTTTCCTTCAGCATTTCTGCCCACGAACTGTTGCCCATTGTTTTCTTCACATTGGTTTTTACTTCAAATTCAATACTGGCTTTTTCAATAAATGTTTGTGCTGTTGTATGCCTTGCAAACCAACAAGCCATTGTTAGTATAATCAGTTTTTTCATGGTTAATTTTTTAAAAATCCAATCTCTAATATTGAATCATTGGGGTGTTTTTGCTTCGTGTTTTGCCGCTTTGTTTTTAAAATCCCACGCAAACCCAACCATTAGGTAGCGCCTTAGCCGCTGGTTGGTTACTTCCGATGAATTAAAGCCGCTAAAATTTCTCTCTATACCAATGTTCTGGTTCAGTACGTCTCTCACAAGTACATAAGCTGTAAATTCATTGTCTTTAAAAGTTTTTTGAAGCCTTGCATTCAATATGTTGTTTGTAAGGTTGTTCTGAAATTGTTGTGTTTTCTGCCGGGCAAACAAGTTGTAGTCAGAAGATATTGCCCAAACCTTTTTGTAATACACTGTTGCATTCAGGTTAAGTGTGTTAGTAAAAAATTTATTTACAAGGGGGTTAAGCGTTGTTTGGTTACTGTTGTAGCCAAAATCGTTGCTTATACTAAAATCATATTTTTTGTCTTTTGCTTTATTCACCCATACATTGATGCTGCCATTAAATGTTTTGGAAAAACTAGTGATGCCATTGAGCACTTCTGCAAACTTTGCATAATTGAAATTGGGGCCAATATTCACACGCAGATCAAGTTTTTTAAGTTTCCCTCCAATGCCTGCCCATAAATTTAAAGACAGGTCGCCATTGGTATTGATGGGCTGTATGATGGTTTTGCCGGTTCTATTGTTGATGATGTAATTATTCTTAATAGAGTTGGCCGTACTGCTAACATTGAATGATTGATGCATCCATACATCTTTGATAAAGTTGTAAGAATTGTGCCTTACATTAAATGAATGCGTAAATGATTGCTTTAAATCGGGGTTGCCAATATACTGGTTAAAATTGTCGTCATTGTTTCGCAGCGGTTGCAACTGGTTTAGCGAAGGCTGTGCAGTATTGCCATTGTATGAAAAACTAAGGTTGTGATTGGATTTGTATGAATAATTAAAGTTGGCTGATGGAAAAGCATTTGTAAAATTCCTTTTGTAATCTCTATCCATCGTAATATCCTTTAAGTGAAATTGAGTAATGCCAAAGCCCGAGCCGATACTAAATTTTACTTTCTTAAAGATATAGCTGATTTTGGCAGAAGGTTTATTTACTGTTATCAACTGGTCAAAATTATTGCTAAGTGTATCTACTGCGTCATCATATTTTCCAGACAGTTGCGAAAAATTATGGGTGATGCGTTCATTACTGCCTGCAGAGCAGCTGAACTCGTAACCAAGTTCCATTGAAATTTTTTTGCTTAATGGCTCTGTGTAAATAATTTTACTGGAGAGATTTTGGGTTATTTTATCAATGTCAAACATCTGATCTTTCAAAACCACGGAATCTAAATTATTGTTGCTGAAGTATTCATTGTCAGATGTAAGAAAATTGCTGGCATTGCTGTTCAGCCTGTTGTATTCTGCATTCACAGAAAATGTCCTTCTGGCTTTTTTGAACTTATGCCTGAAGATGGCGCTTGCATTTATGAAGCCTTTGTCAATTTTTTTGCGTTCGTTGTTCAGCACGGAGTTGATAAGTGCTTTGCTGGCTTCGTTCCTCGTTTCGCCCTCTATCGTTTCGGCAGTTTCTGTATGGTAAACATTTGCTTTTAAAGTAATTTTCAGACTGTTGCTTGAATCAAATTTCATATCATACGTAAGGTTATTTTTAAAATTTTGGCGGTTGATATTCTGGTTTTTTGTTTCGTAGTAATTCAGCAATGTATCAGGTGCCGTCCTTCGCTGGTTGAAAGTAGTTTGTAAATTATTATACAATTGCCTATTGAATTTAGGCGAAAGCGATAAAGATATTTTATCATTCCATTTGTTAGAATAATGCAGGCCGGCATTGTTGTTGGCAATAAAACCATTTTCAGTATTTATCCAGGGCTCGTCATCGCTGCTGCCGCCACGCCATTGCCACATCGTCATTCCTTCGTCGTCCATGGTTAAGCTCACGTCATCTCTTTCACTTCCATATTTTTCGCTGTCCTGCCAGTTTAGGCCGTCTTGCCCGGTATTGCCATTCAATGCAAAAACAGAAATTTTTCTTTTGCCACGGAATGCATTGAACATAGCATTGGTATTGTATCTGTTGTCAATTAGTTTTTGCGGCCCTGCTGCTGCATCTAATTTGCCAAAGTAGCCTTTTCTGGCATCGTCTTTCAGTTTCAGGTTAATGGTTTTTTGTTTGGAGCCATCATCAATACCTGTAAATTCTGATTGTTCACTTCTTTTGTCATACACCTGTACTTCTTTCACTGCATCGGCCCGTAAATTTTTTACCGCCATGCCAGGGTCGTCGCCAAAAAACTCTTCGCCGTCCACCAATACCTTTTCTACCGTTTCACCCATCGCTTTTATTTTTCCATTTTTATCTACCTGAATACCGGGAAGTTTTTTTAATAGTTCTTCTACATTGGCATTGGCCATTACTTTAAAGCTATCTGCCATGTAAGAAATAGTATCGCCTTTTATTTTAAATGCGCCTCCATTTCTCACAAATACCTCCTGTAGCAATTGACTTTTAGGAATAAATTTTACAATGCCCAACTGCAAACTATCTGCTGTAACAGCAATATCATCAACATAGTCGGCATTCCTTGGGTGGGTTACCAATAAAATGTATTTACCGGCAGGCACTTTTTTTAATACAAAACTGCCATCGTTGCCGGTACGGGTAAATTGCAAAAGAATTGAATCAACCGGTTTTAAAATAGCTACTACGGCATTGGTTACTGCTATGTTTGCGCTGCCGTCCATTATTTTGCCGCTAATAGTTTGAGCTTTTACTGTGCCCGCCATCAAAAAAAACAAGGGCAGGAGTCTTTGGGCTATACAGTTCATTTTGGTAAGGTTTGTTTGGATAGATGAAGCTTTTGTATATAAGTTTCAAATATCTCTTTAAGAAACCAACTGAAAATTTAAATTAACGTTAAAAGATATATGGTTTTTTATTTAAAATAAAAATAGAGCAATGTTTCCAGTAAAGGTCCCACGGCCATGCGGAAAAAGTCTTCCC
>JAYWIB010000189.1:0-3975 GCA_043789265.1 Chitinophagaceae bacterium | reverse complement strand
AAAAAATACATTAAGATTGAGTTTATGTATAAAGCGCTTTTCTTTAACGAAATAAAAAATGGCTTGTGATAATGTGTATAATTTGCAATTTAGTTATCAACAGTCATTTGCAAGTGGCATACTAATTGCAAAACTTGTGAAGAAACATCCAAAGCACAAATTTTATGAGAAAGAAAATTCCCAAAGCATATAAAAAGGTATACGAAAGTTAATATTCTGTATACACTGTTGTAAGATTCAGGGTAATTTGACCGACAAAATTTTAATTATCTGAAATGAAAAACCATCCCAAACAAAACATACCTGCCACAAATATCCTGCGAAGTTTCCTAAAGCTGGTTTTCCAGTTTTAATTTCTTCCTGCTTATTTTTTTAACTGAAGGCGAAGGCTTTCAAAAGTACATGCAAGCCCCTGTTTGCAAATAATAATTCTTTTGCCATAACGCAAAATTTTTATGAAGGGCGGCGCTATGCAAAAAATAAGACAAGCCGGATTTTTATAAATCAAAAAACTTAATAACAGTAACAGAAATATAAAATAAAAATAAACACATCATCCAATTTTTCCAATAACCAAATTAAAAAGTAAAACAAATGAAATTCACTTTATCCTTCTTATTTTTTACATTCACGCTGCTTATAGCAGGAGCTAGAAATTATTATATATCTGCATCTGGCAATGATGCCAACAGTGGCACCAGTTCATCTTCGCCATGGAAAAGCATCAGTAAAGTAAACAGCGCATCATCAGGCATGGCGGCAGGCGATTCTATTTTATTCAGGCGGGGCGATGTTTTCTATGGCGGATTAATAATAAATAAATCAGGCAGCAGCAGCAGTCCCATAGTTGTTTCTGCTTACGGCACCGGTGCTAAACCGGTAATCTCAGGCACGCTGAGTGCTTCCGGATGGACATCTGCAGGTACCAACTTATGGAGAAGCAGTGCCATCAGTGCTGCAAAAGCTGTAAACGTACTTACCGTCAATAATGTGGGAACAGCCAAGGGGCGTTATCCCAATGCGAATGCAGCAAGCAGTGGCTATTTGTATTACGAGTCTGTTTCAGGAACATCATCCATTACAGACAATCAGTTAAGTTCATCTCCCAATTGGAAAGGCGCCGAGATTGTTATCAAACCAAATCCCTGGACGCTGGATCGTTTTCCCATTACCGGCCATTCGGGCGGCACACTTACATTTACGGGCAACAGGTCCACTATCAGAAATTACCAGGGATATTTTATACAAAACAGCCTGAAAACATTGGATCAGCAGAACGAATGGTTTTTTGATGTAAGTACCAAACAGGTAACGATGTACAGTACTTATACTCCTTCTAATGTACGGGTAAGCAACCTGGATATTTTGTGTTTGATTGATGGAAGAAGTTACATCACCATTAAAGGGCTTGAATTTCAGGGAGCCAATAAAGACGCCATCAGCCTGAGCGGTACCATGGGTATTAAAATTGATGGATGCACCATTTCCAATTCCGGCAGCCACGCCATTGCCGCCGAACAATCGGATAAACCAGTGATACAGTATAACGACATCAGTAACAGCTATAGCATGGGCATAGCACTGAACGACAACCGCAACAGCAATGCAATTGTAAAATTTAATAAAGTGACAAAATCAGGTTCGCTCCCCGGCATGTCTCCAAGCATTGAGGGCAATGGTATTTCTATATCAGGCAGCGGACATACTTTGGAAGGCAATACCGTTGACAGCAGTGCGTATTCCGGCATCAAGTTTATGAGAGGCAGCAACCTTACAATCAAAAATAACGTAATCAATACTTATTGTTATGTAATGTCTGACGGCGGTGGTATTTATTCCTGGAACAATGAGGTGCCTGCCACCACTTATTACAACAATAAAATTATTGGCAATATCATTATGAATGGTGTGGGCATTACCGATGGCACATCTGCCAGCACACCCGATGCGGACGGAATATACATGGATGATAATGTAGGTAATGTGGAGATACGTGATAATACAGTAACCGGCGTGGTGGGTGCAGGAATGTATATCCACAACAATTTCAACATGAACATAACGGGCAATACGATGTATAATAATACCAGGGCGCAATTGAGTTTTTCACACAATCTTGCTTATGTAAATGGCGTACTCTCCAGCTATACCACGCCACTTAGGAACATTACATTTAAAAAGAACATTGTAGTGTCTAAAGAACTTACGCAGAAAGTATTTACTTACGCCTCTATACTCAATGACATTAGCAGTATGGGCACCCTGGATAGTAATTATTACGCAAGGCCGTTGGATGACAATAATAATATTGATATATACCCAAATACCTCTTCGTACAATAAACTGAATTTGCCATCATGGAAAGCTTTCAGCACTAAAGACAAGTATTCTAAAAAATCGCCTGTGGCAATACCTCCATACATTATCAGCGGTGTTACCGGAAGCAATATGCTTAGCTACGGTCAGTTTACCAGCAGTATTTCCGGATTAACTACGTACAGTTCTAATAAGAATCACAAGGCATCCTGGGATAACAGCAGCAAGATAACCGGCACGGGTTCATTAAAACTTACCTTTAATACTTCTGCTGCGGACAAGTATGTTTCCCTTTATTCAGGTGTTGGGGCCATCAGTTCTTCCAAAAATTATGTATTAAGATTTACCACCGTAGGCACTTCCAAAAACGGCACCGTACGGGCATACTTAAGAAAAAATGGATCTCCGTACACCACGCTGGCACCTATACAAATAAAAACTTTTGGCACCACCAAAACTGTACATGAGTTTGGTTTTGTAGCGCCCATTTCAGAATCTAATGGCAGCTTTATTATAGAAGTAGAGCAAAACTCAGGAACTGTGTATATTGATGACATGCAATTTTACCAGGGTACTGTTACCACCACCAAAACAGATGAATACATACGCTTTGAATTAAACACCGGCAGTACTTCTAAAACTGTTTCGCTTGGTTCAAATACTTACCTTGGTATTGACAGTACTAAATATTCCGGCAGCATTACGCTGGCGCCTTATTCATCAAAAATATTATTGAAAATATCTTCCGGCACAGCCTCCAGAGCCGCTGCAGTACAAGATTCCAGCGTGGCAATACAGACCGACAGCAGTACAGCAGTGCCTGAAGCGCTGATGAGTACAATGGCTATAACAGAAACGGCAATAAGTGAATCAGCCATAACAACGGATTCTTTGGTAGGTGCAACTGCGGTAACTGACAGCGTGGTAACAGCAGCAGCTAAGCAAGTGGTAAAAATGGCAGCGCCGGCAGCTATATCCACCTTACGGATAAGTTGCTTCCCCAATCCATCCACCACACAATTTACTTTGCTGGCTGAAGGAAAGACAGGTGAGAGAATTACCATCCAGGTATTTAATACAGAAGGAAGAATGGTATATCAAAATACTGTTGCTAACAACAACCGCTATAGTTTTGGAAAAAACCTGACAGCAGGTATATATATATTGAGGGTAACACAGGGCAACAATATACAAACACTTAAGCTGGTTAAGGGCGGCTGACGCTAACGCATATATTTTTTTTAAACATCCACATCCATTTGTATTATTGCAAATGGATGTTTTGTTTTGATAAGGTTGATGGTAGATTGTTATACCATCTTGATTTATTAAGTAGTTCGGCCAGTCCCGATTTTTCGGGAAGCACTACGTGTAAATCTTAGGTGGTATTATGCCGGCAGAAGAGCGTTTGGACTATTTAGTATGTATAGCCGGTATTAGAGATTTAAACGTAAAGAAATAGTTGATGAGTGATTGCTGTTGATAGGAGTAAAAAATGTTTATACAAAGAGGACAATATGCGAAAGCATTACTTGAAAGAGTGATTAATGGAAATTGTCTTTGAAAACTATATAATATAAAATAGGTTTTAGTAACACCTGTTTAAATGCCGGATACTATAAAAGCGTTGGTACAAAAAACTCTATCTTGTGCCACCGT
>JAYWIB010000188.1:0-3979 GCA_043789265.1 Chitinophagaceae bacterium | reverse complement strand
CTGTCGGCAGGTATTAAAAACAGCAGGATAGAGTTGCGTTCAATATGTCTTAAAAAGCGGTGACCCAATCCTTTTCCTTCGGCAGCGCCTTCTATGATGCCGGGCAAATCGGCAATGCAAAAACTTTTAGAATCCCGGTATTCCACCATGCCCAGTTGGGGTGTTAATGTGGTAAAAGCGTAATCTGCAATTTTAGGTTTTGCCGCGGTAATAACGGACAGCAATGTGGATTTGCCTGCATTGGGGAAACCCACCAAACCCACGTCTGCCAGTACTTTCAGCTCAAGCAGTTTCCATCCTTCCACCCCTGCCTCGCCGGGTTGTGCATAGTCCGGTGCCTGGTTGGTGGCTGTTTTAAAATTGCTGTTGCCCAATCCGCCACGGCCTCCTTTCAGCCACACCACTTCCTGCCCGTCTTCTAATATCTCCGCTTCTTTTTTGCCTGTCTCTTCATCTTTTGCAATGGTACCAAGCGGCACTTCAATGATGATATCTTTTCCAAACCTGCCTGTCTGGTTATTTTTGTTGCCGCCCTCGCCATCTTCCGCCAATACATTTTTATAATAGCGCAGGTGCAGCAATGTCCACAATTGCGAACTGCCTTTTAAAATAATATGAGCACCTCTGCCACCATCGCCGCCATCGGGGCCTGCCATTGCATTGTATTTGGTACGCATAAAATGCTTGCTGCCTGCACCACCATGACCACTACGGCAAAATATTCTTATGTAGTCTATAAAATTTGTTTTTTCCGCCACTGTTTTTTATTTAGGGGCGAAGGTACTATTTTAACCTGCTGCTGCTTGGGTTTAATAAAATTGTGGCAGCAGGCAACCTGTTTGAAAAGTTGTTGTCAGCATCGTAAAAGACCTTCATTTTGAAACAAACAATTTTTACAGCGCTTGTGGTGATTGGTACAGCCCTTTATCCTGTACAAAAAAAACACAGCAGTTATCCATACAAGAAAGCAGGAATAAGATGCCTAATGATCTGCCTGAAGGTATTGCTCAAAAAAATTAAAGCGCTGCAAAACCAGCCCAAACAGAATCCGGCTGCTTCGGTATATCAATATCAATATGCAGGTACTACAGTGTATTATTTTACCGCTGACTGCTGCGATCAGTATAATTATTTATACGACAGTAAGTGTGCAGTGGTATGTGCACCGGATGGAGGCATTACCGGACATGGAGATGGAAGATATAATGACTTTTACGAAAAGGCAACTGGTCAAAAACTTATCTGGCACGATCTCCGTTGATTATTTGTGAGTGTCTTTCCAGGTTTGGTAAATTTCTGCATTCGATTCATTTTTTTGCATGCCTGCTTCTCTCAGTGGTTCACATTCTTTAAACGAAGCATACATTTCGCCAGGTAGTTGCTGGTATAGTTGTGTGCCCTTTGTTTTCCAGGCAAGCATTTCGTCACTTACCTTTTGTACAATTTTATATGGATTGCCCACTAACATACTGCGTGCAGGAATTATTTCGCCAGCTTTTACAAAGGTTAAAGCGCCCACAATACATTCATCGCCCAGTTCCACTTTATCCATTATAACTGCATTGATACCTACAAGGCAATTTTTTCCAATAACAGCACCGTGTATAACAGCACCGTGTCCAATGTGTGCCCCTTCTTTTAATAATACCGTAACTCCCGGAAACAGGTGAATACAGCAGTTCTCCTGCACATTGCATCCCTCTTCAATAATTATTTTACCCCAGTCTCCCCGGATGGCAGCGCCCGGACCGATATATACTTTCTTACCAATGATAACATTACCCGTAACAGCAGCCTGTGGATGCACAAAAGCGCTGCTGTGTATTACCGGCTTATATCCATTGAATTCGTAAATCATATCATTGATTACCGGGTTGATTCCGGTACAGGCAAATCTCTTTTTATCATTTTATCCCGGTTGGCAATTTCCCATGCGGTATAAAAAATAAGCTTTGTTCTTTTTTCATAAAGCGCCCAGTTTATTTTATCCACTGTATCGGTAGGTTTATGATAATCACCTTTTAACATGCCATCATAAAAAAATAATACAGGCACACCTTTAACGGCAAAATTATAATGATCGCTTCTGGTAAAAATCTGTTCCGGATCGCTGGGATCATCAAATTTATAATCAATCACCAGTTGGGTATATTTATTATTTACAGCTTCATTCAGTGTGCCCAGTTCAGTACTTATTTTATCGTGCCCTACCACGTATACATAGTTGGCAGTGTCCGGCTTATTTCTTTCTGTGTCTATTCTTCCAATCATATCTGTGTTTAAGTCCACGCTTGTTTTTTCCAATGGCAGTACGGGGTTATTGGTATAATGTTCGCTGCCCCACAATCCTTTCTCTTCTCCGCTTACTGTCATAAAAACAATGCTGCGCCGTGGTCCATAGCCAGCCGCTTTAGCTTTTGCAAATGCAGCAGCCATTTGCAATACGGCACAGGTGCCGCTGCCGTCATCATCTGCACCATAATATATTTTACCATTTACAATACCAAGGTGATCGTAATGTGCTGTAAGAAAAACATACTCATCTTTTTTATCTGTGCCTTCCAGTATGCCTATTACATTGCTGGCATTCACCTGCTTTCTTTGTTTTTTATACCGGAGGCTGAAAGAAGCATTAATGGGTGAAATATTTTCTGCATTCAATGGCTGAAGCTGCAGGGCTTTTGCAATTAATTGTTCAGGCTTCCATGCATGCAACATTTTTTTGGCGCCCGGGTGCGACAGATAAATATAATTAAGATTGGCACCTGGTTCGTCTGGTAAAAAATCTGCTGCACTGTTTATGACGGTATAGTTTTCAATACTGGACGACGCCTGATTGATGATGACTACCGCTGCAGCGCCCTTTTCTTTTGCTATTTTTATTTTACTGCTTATACCCGGATATGTATAAGAAGAATAATCTGCTGTACCTGAAACAATGTATTTTCCGTCCAGAACAGGTTCACCAAAAAACATTATGACTACTTTACCTTGTACGTTTTTGCCTTTGTAATCATCATAATTTTTTTCGCTGATACCATAGCCTGCAAACACTAACTGATCTGCCGTTACTTGTTCTGCATCATTGCTTTTTACGGAGAGATAAAAATCCCTTACGGGCTGAAATTTTTTACCATTAATTTTTAATGTGCTGGAAACAATTGAATCTTTAAACAAAGGATAAAACTGCTGGTAGCCGCTCAGCGTGGGGGGAGGTACTAAGCCTATCTCCTTAAAATGGTTTTCGATGTAAGCTGCTGCCCACCGCTGGCCGCTGGTACCGGTTTCCCGGCCTTCCATATCAGCACCTGCAATGATGGTGAGGTGTTTTTTTAAATCTTCACCGGTAATAGAAGATGCATAAACAGCCGCATCATTAGACTGGCAGTAAATAATTTTTATACAAAACAACAGCCAAATAAACAGGGTAGTTTTTTTCATAGATGAGCAACCAAACTTTGGGGTAAATACAGAAATATTTTATTGAGTAACAAAAAGGCGGGGTATGGAAAAATGAATTTTTCAGCAGGCTATTTTTTTAACCCGGTTGCCATGCCTGCCACCTTCAAATGAAGTGTTCATAAAAATGTCCAGCATTTTTTCTGCATCGCCATCCCGTACAAAACGGGCGGGTATGCACAGTACATTTGCATCATTGTGTTTGCGTGCAAGCTCTGCCAGCTCTTCGCCCCAGCAGATGGCGGCACGGATGCCCTGGTGCTTATTGGCAGTGATGGCTACACCATTGGCGCTGCCGCAGAGCAATACACCAAAAGCTGCTTCGCCTTTTTCCACTGCCGATGCTACAGGATGGGCAAAATCCGGATAATCCACTGAATTTTTATCGTAAGTACCATAGTCTTTAAAAACGATGCCTTCGCCTTCTAAAAAAGAAATGAGGTCTTCTTTGCAATCGAACCCGGCATGGTCGCAACCGATGGCTACAGGTAATTTTAAATTAAATACTGTCATAAAAAAC
>JAYWIB010000187.1:0-3980 GCA_043789265.1 Chitinophagaceae bacterium | reverse complement strand
GTAATTGTTTTTCCATGTATTTGTTTTGCAGAAAGCGATAGGCTTCATCTGTTGTTATTCCACCACCATCTTCAGCTATATAAAACCGCTGGCTAACATCCGCTTTGTTTTTAATAACGGTTATTGAGCCAACTATTTCCTGATATAACGTACCTGTCCAGAACTTTTGTTTCAATGTAGATGAAATATTTTTTCCCTGTTCTGATTTTTCAAGAATGGAAAGACTTTCAATGATGCCTGAAATTTTTAATTCTGTTTCCCAGGTTGATTTATCATCAGGATTCCATGGCTCTTTCTCATTAAGGCTAAATGCTTTTTTCCAATCAATAACAGTCATTTGTTTTTCCAACTCCACAGGATTAATTCCATCAATAGGCATAGCAGAAACGCCATTTGCTTTTTGCAGCGTTACATCATAGTATTGCAGCCGATAGTTGTTAGTTTTCTGCAACAGTTCAAAGTATAAGCTGAAAAGCATTACATCTTTTTCTTTAATCACTCTTTGAGGTAAATAAAAATTGGCAGGTTTAAAACATATGCGTTTTAACAGCAAACTACCTGCATCGTGAAATCCAAGCACCTCTAACTGCTTACTCAACTCTGCTACATTCTGAATATTCA
Source organism: Chitinophagaceae bacterium (assembly GCA_043789265.1). Classification (GTDB taxonomy): domain Bacteria; phylum Bacteroidota; class Bacteroidia; order Chitinophagales; family Chitinophagaceae; genus Ferruginibacter. The sequence continues at coordinate 3,359 of JAYWIB010000187.1, read as the reverse complement.
TTGTTCAACATTTGATAATTACTAAAATGGTTTAGGGATGTACTATGACACCCCTAAACCTTTTCCTTTACTTTCCCTTTTTTTTGGCAGCAAGCTTTGTCCATTTTTTTTCTCCAGCTTTTCTTTTTCAGGTTTCGCTGCTGGTTTCAATTCTTTTTTTTTATCATTTTCCTGGCCTTCTTTTACATCTTTGTTGCCTTTATCAATTCCGGACTTGTATTGCTCCAGCGATTCTTTGGCTACCATTTTCATATTAGAATCGTACATGGTAACTTTTTTGTACTGAGGGTCAGCTTCCATAAACATCTTGTGGCTGTTTCCATCTTTTTCAATAGTTACGGATTGTACATTCCCTTTTTCCAACGATTGCATTAATGCCTTTGATTTATCCGTGTCGTTCAATTCCGCTACTGCAAATTTTTCAACTGCGGTTTTCAAATCATAGCCATAGTTTTCATGGAATTGCTTCACCTCAAAATTGTTATTCTTGTCTTTGTTTTCAAAGTCAAGTTGTATCCAGGCTTTATACGGTTGTCCCTCTTTGGTGGTAAGGTCTTTGTGAACAGCTCGGCCATCGAGCAGGTTGTAGGCTTCTTTCATGGTTACACCTTTCCCTTTGTTAAGGTAAAAGGTTTGTTCGTTCTTTTCTCCATTGCTTTTTTCCAATGAAGCATTGTAATTGTTGAAAAAGTACATGTCCGTAGAATCAGACTTTCGGAAATTCAATGTAGCCTCAAAAGCCTTTTTATTGATTTCGTCGGCAAATCGTAGTTGAAAATCAGCTTTACCTTCACCAAGACTCCGTTCCAGTTCGCCATACAGGCTTTCACCAAAGCCCATGTATTTGATGTTATCTTTCAAATACTGAAGATTGTCGTTGTTCATAACATTTGTTTTTAATTGTGAATTAAATAATGATTGCTGTGCTTCTATATGGTCTATTAACGCATCTGTGAAAGCATTGCCTTCCTTGTTATATAAACCATTTGCATCTGGGTCATTTATCATCTGTCTTTCCATTTGATTTCTATAAGGAATTTGCTTTATAAAATCTTTTATAGAGTTAGCATAGATTACTCTATAGTCATCATACTCACTGATATTATTTGCAGCAAACTCCATTGCTTCATCCTTATGCTTAAAAAACTGTACATCTCCTTTATCTAAAAAATAGTTTATAGTGTTGTATGCAATCCAATTCCTGTTAAACGATAGTTCAAACTGTGCCTGCTCAAACAGGCTGTCGGATATTACATGTTCTTCATTCATTTCTTTTGCTTTAGGTACATGGAAAGCTCCCTTAGCCTTATTGTATGCCTCGTCTGCCGTTAGCAAATTGCCGTTACTCCATTCTATTGTTATTTCAGCCTCGTAATTTTCTTTAATCTTTGCCAGTTCAGGTATATATGTTTTGTAATTATCTTCCGGCCAGTATTTAAACATCATCAGGCTTGCTATTTCTTTTGCAGTTCCGTCTGTTTCAAAAAGCTTATTAATATCCCTGTTTGCCGATTCTATTATTTCGGTTTCTTCTTTGGTTACTGGTTTATCCTTTGAGTAATAATCATTGTAAAACTTATCAGCCTGAATTAATCGTTTCTCCAATTTCGCTGTATTAATGCCGTTGATTACAAGTTTTGGAATCCTGATTGCCTGAAGTGTGAGGTTATACTTTTTTAGCTTTATTTCGTTATCAACTTCTTTAAATTCTAAATTGTAGATTAATGAATCATTATTTATTATCCTGCTGTGCGGAATGATGAACTCAAAACTTCCAGCCCTCATAAACATCCTGGCGTCCTTAACTATTTTTTTGAAGCCAAGCTGTGTTAACTGTTCATCTAACGGTATGTTTTCGCTAACAGGCATTTTTGTTTATTTGAAGTCTGGCAGTGAGATGGCTCTTATTACGTCTTTATTGTTCAGCTTCATTTGCAAATGCCTGCCTCCATTTCTTTCCATTATTTGTATGCCCATAAATTTCTTATCGGGGATAGTAAATTTTTCCACTGCAAAAACCATTATTGAAGCAGTGTAGGATTTTACGTTTGTAATATTACCTACAGTATGTAATGGCTTTAAATCAATATCCTGCACAGATGTCCTTTTGCTTTTTCTTTTATCCCGTATGTAAAACCTGATTAAATCAATGTTGTAATCAATAGGACTATTATTCTTAATTCTTACCTGGTAAAACATAACATCATTCTTTACATAAATTCCAATTACCTCTGCATCAATTTTCCATTTATGGTCATTGATTTTCTTAACTGATTTCTTATTATCCAAAATAGCATTGGCATACATTGCCGTGGTAGCCTTGTTATTGATGGGCAGGTAATAAACCATAACAGCCGGGCGGACATCATAGCAAACAGCAAAAGAATACACACTGCCATCATCCGTAACCACACTTAAATTCGTTTCAATAAAATCTTTTGCAGCGGCTTTTACCAGTAAAATCGTGGGAGCATCTTTCACTTGTTGTGCCAGCACCGATTGGCTTCCCCTGTCAACATACTTAATGGCGAAAGGAAACACCAGGCTTGTTGTTTTATCAGTAGTTACACACAGAGAAGTTTGGGCTATTGATGAAAAAAACATCGGGCACACAAAAACCAAACACACAAATCGTTTCATAAATTTTATTTTATCTATTAATAATTATTGTTGAACATTTTTATCTCTTAGTAAAACTTTGTAGCCGGCTTTCACCATCACTTTTACCTGTTTTACTTTTTTGCTTAACAAAGATTTTACCGTATTAATGCCTGCGGCAGCAGCCTGTGCTTTTAGTGTAGGGTCAACTGCGGTAAGTTCCATTAACTGCAATCCATTATCAGCAGATTGTTTTGCAACATCCCTTGTAATAGCACCGGGAATATAAATGCCAGGCAAACCATCTAAATCATACACTTCCAATTTTACAGGGAACAGGGAGTTATTAAACCGGATGGCAGTTATTTCTGCTTCCAGCCTTTCATCATTTAAGGAAGCAATGCCAGAAACTAAATTGTTTTTGGGAATAAGAATCCCGCTGATGAAAATGTCCGTAAGCAATCTTAGTTTGATGACAGCCCCATTTACCAGCAACTGATTCTCCGGTATAATTGCCTCTATTGCGTTTGCAGTTTCTGTTGCTGCGTTATTGTTTTCAGTGGTATAAAAGCTATTGCTATTTGGCTGCTTTCTTTTATTAGTGTCCAGCAGGCCAATATTGCTTTTTGCTAACTGTGTACTAACCGCAAATACCACTTCCTTTTGCTTTAGTGATTTTTCCTTCAATTTATCCTTCACCCGTTGCGGATGCTGGATGTCTAATATCCTCTCCAGAGTTCCATTGAGTTGTTGCATTTCAG
>JAYWIB010000186.1:0-3998 GCA_043789265.1 Chitinophagaceae bacterium | reverse complement strand
CACAGCTTTGGGCACGGGTGTCTGTTTATCTTTTTCCATTTGTGCCAGTTCATTTTGCATCACGGTAATCCTGCTGTTTTTTTCGTTCAGTTGATTCTTCAAATACATCATTGCTTTTTCGTCTGCACTAAATTTTCCGCCATTGTGCAGCAGCACTGCATTGCGAAGCCGGGCGGTAGTATTCCTGTTGTTAAGAAAGGAATTAAACATCAGCAACCTCCGTGATGAACTTGCAGAAGACGATAAATCAGTTACTTGCTGAATGCTGTCCAGCAATACTGCCAATGCGGTTTCCTGTATGCTGATAATATTGCCTAATGAATCAAGAGATAGTGCGCCCTTACCGGTTGCAGTAATATGCTCACCAAATTGCTTATCAAGTATATTAAGTGTATCCAGTTTAGCCTCTACAGCATTTTCATATAAATAGGCTGAATTAGCAGAATTACTTCTGTATGCATCCTTCGTTTTTTCATCCACTATATTTCGATAGGGCAAATGCTGTGTACCTGTAAATAGACTTGCAAGCATAAAAAAAAGAACCATTACAGTAAACATCAGTACAGCAGCAAAAGCTGCTATTTTTGATTTTCTGTTTATAAAAGAATTTGAAGACATAAAAAATTTAAGGATGATTTAGTTTTTTAAGAGGCGTTCGGCGGTTACAATTGAATCTTCTTTTATTCCATTTTGCCTCAACGTTTTTTCAGGATACAGCAGCACACTCCCCACCCAGTCATTCATTGTAAAACGCCAGGCATTGTTTTCAGCATCCGGTATATATAGCGGACTTTCCTTGCTCCGCTGATCAGCAAGAAACCTTCTGAAAGCATCCCCCAGCGTAAAGTTTCGGGAAAACGTTACGGAAAATTTTGTTCCCTGATCCTGCTGCGTATTTTTAATATGCAACGTAAAATATATGCTGTTTAATAAAAGCGAAGTACGGTTGGGGATGGGCTTATTTTCAGGAAATGTCCAGTCTTTAAAATCTGAGGGTGGGATAGCTTTGTAAAATTTTACACAGGAGTATAACAAAAATGGAAGTGCAAAAGCACAGGCCAATGTTAGAATATGCTGCTGGGCAGTAGTGCTGTAAAAATAAAATATCATCCAGGCAACGGCAGCAATGGTAACCGTCATTAGTAATGTAAACCCAAGTGCTGCCGCAGCATGTATTTTTTGCTGCCATTGTGTTATTGCCAGCAGGTGAAGCAAGCCTGCTGCTAAAAACAAAGTCATCAAACTGTATTGCCGGTAAACGGAGGGCAGTTTATCAATAAATAAAAACCACAAATAAACTAATGCCGTAGCTGCCAGCAAAAGCACAGCACTATAAATTACAACATGGATAAATTGTCTGTCGTCAGCCGCTGCAGGAGTAGTAGCCGTAGTTTTCATAACACATTATTTTAATTGAAACGAGATGCCGGCCTGTAACCCTACATAGCTTATCGGAATGCGCTGTATAATACTTTGCGATGGTCTGTTGGGATTGGGGTTTGACATATCCTCAGAAAATGACTTTACAAATCTTACTTCTCTAAAACTGAGCGGTAAGTTATTTTCCAGGTGCTGATTGTCTACAATAAAATTCGTAAGCGTTCTTTTGCGGATAACAAAAACTATGTGAGAATATTGCAATTCAGCAAAGGCCCTCATATTACCAGTCAGCTTTATTTGTCCGCCAAAGGCACCCATAAAACCAAATGCAGGATTGCGTATACCCCATTCATATTTTTTTATTGTGGTGGAAGATGAATCTTTGTAAAAGCCCTGCCAGCCCATGCGGACAGACACATCTGTTTTATCTTCCTGCAAACTATTGGGCCGGAAAGTAACTACCGCACCCAGCTTATTATACAAAAACCACTTAGGCCGGGAGATGGCTTTAAACGTAATATGCGGAGTAAGGCTTAATAAAGTAGCTTGGTAGGAAATGGTGTTTCTTTCGGTGTATTTATATTCATCTGCTGCATCATTTTCAGATACGATGCCTGTAAGATAAATGGAAGAATCCCGGTTTTTACGAATGGTGCTGCTGAAATAATCAAAATCAACACCGAGATTTATAAAATCATTTACAATAAAAGAAATACCTGCACCTGCCTTAAACCCATCGCCCAGTCCACGTGTGGGATTAGAATAAGAAACATTTTTTTGTGGCATGCCGGCACCGTTTTGCACTACAGAGATAGCGCTCACATCATCCGGATAAAATTTAAATGTAGAACCTAAGCCTGCCGAATAGCCGCCGTGTATGTTTACAGACCACCTGGGTTCCTTTACCAGTTTAATTAATGGAGTGGAATCTGAAAGATTTTTTTTTTGCTGCGAAAAGCCGTGTACTGAAAATACAAAGGGAACGATAAACATTAAAATATTTTTCATAAACGGTTTGTTTAAATCAATACATAAAAGGCTACAGCCGATAATAGTTTTAAAGGAAGCAGGGTTTGGTAAAGAAATATTGAATATTATGCCAAGTACGAAAAAAAATAAACATGGGATTTAAATGACTACGGGCAGCATTGAAAAAATATTTATTCCAAATGTACGTATGGGGGCAGCGTCGGCAAATACCAGCTTTATAACAACTTACATATACAGCATTAAAAATTTTAAAATAAAAGATATGTACACGTTCGCCACTCATTGAGGGCTTATCAAAAAATAATGTGTGGAGAAAAGTTCCCCGCCTGTTGAGGAACGTTTACAAAGAAGAAATATTTGAGGTTTAAATCAGGTCGAATGCATATAACGGAGCAGATTTTGCTTTGCCTGGTTTTTTATTCTGCGTTGAAAAAAAGTATTCCAGCCAACCAGCCAGCCTGTAAACCCAAGCGCCTGGCTGGCCCAGCGGTGCAGGCTGAAGGCATCGCTGTGTTCGATGATTTTGCCGTTTGCAAATTTCATATTTGCTTTTATTTTGTTAACTACTTCCCTTCCCGTTTTGGAGAATGTATAGCGGGCCACCCAATCGCAGGTGTAATATTCTTCGTCGAGTTTTGTAATGTTATTAAAGGTTAAAGAAAAACCGGTTGCTTTTTTACAAAGCATTTCCCACATAGCGTTTACCTCATCACCACGAAGCAGTTCAAAAGCCGGATCGAAAAAAACTATGTCATTCGCATAGCAACTGTTCATCGTTTTGTAATCCAGTTGCTGAAAGGCTGTATAAAAAGTGGCAATTACTGATTCATTGGAATCCATGCTGTTTGTTTTGTTTATAAATATAGATAAAAGATGTTTTACGGCGGGAAGTCAGGCTGTTGAAAGTTTTTTTAATTCACGGCAGGTGGATGTATATTTATGACTGGAGAAATATGAGTTACAAAAGTTTTTTGCTGTACACTTATTAAAAATTACTGTATGAATAAAATTTTATTGTTTGCAATATTAATGATTACAATGACTGCGTATGCACAAAACAATTTGAATATTGTGCCTATGCCGGCTCAGGTAAAGATGGGCAAAGGAATGTTTGCTTTAAATAAAAATACAGTAATCGTACTGGAAGGGAGCGGACTAAAAAAATGCGCTGAAATTTTAAATGATTGTGTTTTTAAACACAGCGGGTATAAATTAAAAGTAACTGATAAACATAGCGGGATAAATTCAATTACCCTGAATTATAAGCGACTGGATAATAAACTGGAAGGTGCTTACGATCTGACAATAAATAAAAACCGCATCTACATTGGCGGAGATAATACTGCAGGTGTTTTTTACGGCATTCAAACATTAATACAGCTCTTGCCTGTGTCAAAAGAAATGCTCCATCCAAATAATTATCCATTATCAATACCCCAATTATCAATTAAAGACTATCCAAGGTTTAAATACCGTGGCATGCACCTGGATGCTGGCCGCCATTTTATGTCAGTTGATTTTGTAAAAAAATATATTGCCTATCTCGCCATGTACAAGTTCAATACTTTTCACTGGCACTTAACTGAGGACCAGGGCTGGAGGATAGAGATAAAAAAATATCCAAAGCT
>JAYWIB010000185.1:0-4001 GCA_043789265.1 Chitinophagaceae bacterium | reverse complement strand
CTATCGCCTTCATCCCTCATATGAGTGGCATACACGCCATTGTATGCAGCAGCAGCTTTTGCCAGCAGTACTACTTCCTCTGTATTGGAATAGGCGCCGGGTATGTAAATAAGCCCGGTAGAAAAACCAACCGCACCATCCTGCATGGCTTTGGTAACGATGGAATCCATTTGCTTTAATTCATTTGGGGTGGCAGAGCGGTTGGCCTTTCCCATCACTGCCTTGCGTACATCATTGTGGCCGATAAGTGAGGCCACGTTAATGGATAAATGCAGGGAATCTATCCAGTGCAAATATTTTCCAATGTCCGTGTTGGACAATCCGCAGTTGCCTGTAATAACAGTAGTAACACCATCGTAAATAAAGTTATCTGCCGTGGGTGTTTTTATTTCATCGCCTTCTATATGTGTATGTACATCTATAAAACCCGGTGCCACTATCAGCCCCGTGGCATCAATAATTTTTGCTGCAGCAGCCGTACAGTCTTTTTGTATCAGCACAATTTTTCCTTTGCTTATACCAATATCTGCTATGTACCAACTGTTGCCCGTGCCGTCAATTATTTTTCCATTTTTTATTAATACATCAAATGCAGGCTGGCTATATAGCAACGGGGTGTATAACAAAAAAAGCAGCAATAAATATTTCATGGCTGTAATGTATATGATAAAATGATTTGTAAAAATAGGATTAGCTTTTTTGGGAGCAATCATTTTTATCACCAAAACATTTTCTATTGAACGCTGTCCCAATCAATCTCCACCACACTTCTGCATTTATACCATCTTTATTTACTAAGCAGGAGAAATTTCAGACGTATTATACAGGCAGAAAAAAGCCTTCACCATTTAGTGTACAGAGCCTTTATTATTCACACGCAATAAGCGAAGCCTTACTTACTTTTGTGCAATAACCATTTTTATGAATCAACAATTTGTAAACCGGATAACGGCTGAACTGCAGGAAATAAATGCAGCAGGGCTGATGAAACAGGAACGCATCATTTCCAGTGCACAGGGTGCAGCCATCACCGTAAATGGAAAAATAGTACTTAACTTTTGCGCCAACAATTACCTCGGTCTTTCTGCACACCCGGAAGTAGTGGAAGCAGCAAAAAAATACATTGATTACCGTGGCTATGGCCTCAGTAGTGTACGCTTTATCTGCGGCACGCAGGATATACATAAAGAATTGGAAAAAAAGATTGCCGATTTTTTGGGTACAGAAGATACCATTTTATATGCCGCTGCCTTTGATGCCAATGGCGGAGTGTTTGAACCTTTATTTGGCGAAACCGATGCCATCATTTCGGATGCACTCAATCATGCAAGCATTATTGACGGCGTGCGGCTGTGCAAGGCGCAGCGCTACAGGTACGAACACAATAATATGGACGACCTGGAAACGAAGCTGAAAGAAACAGCACATTTACGCAGCCGCATTATTGTAACCGATGGATCGTTCAGCATGGATGGCACCATTGCACAATTGGATAAAATATGTGCACTGGCTGATACCTACGATGCCATTGTAATGATTGATGAATGCCACTCCTCCGGCTTTTTAGGAAAGACGGGCAGGGGCACACATGAGCACCGTGGCGTAATGGGCAGGATTGATATTATAACGGGCACATTGGGCAAAGCCCTCGGTGGCGCCAGCGGTGGATTTACCAGCGGACGCAAAGAAATTATTGAAATGCTGCGGCAGCGCAGCAGGCCTTATTTATTTTCCAACACGGTGGCGCCAAGCATTGTGGGTGCCAGCATTGCAGTGCTGGATATGCTGAGCCAGACTACCGGGCTAAGAGATAAACTGGAATACAATACAACGTACTTCAGAAAAAAAATGACCGAAGCAGGGTTCGATATCAAACCCGGTGAACATCCCATTGTACCTATTATGCTGTATGATGCGGTGCTGGCACAAAACTTTGCAGCCCAATTGCTGGAAGAAGGTATTTATGTTATTGGATTTTTCTTTCCTGTGGTAGCCAAAGGCCAGGCACGGATACGGGTGCAACTGAGTGCGGCGCATGAACAGGCGCATTTGGATAAAGCCATTGATGCTTTTACAAAAGTGGGTAAAGCATTAGGCGTTCTTAAAAACTAAATTTATCCAGCATTATTTTTATAAAATTTTATGTCTGAAACCAGCTCTACTTTTATTGCAAAAAGCACTATCAAATCTGCCGACCTGGAGCACAGGCGCAAGATTAATTTTAACATTGGAAAATACAATGCTAAAGTACCCGAAGGAAAAGAACAATTTACAGATGTGGATGCCGCAAGAGCACAGGCAAAAAATATTAAATGGCAGGCTATAGAAACACTCGATAAACAGTTGCTGCAGTTTGAAGAGCAGTTTACAAAAAGGGGCGGCAAAGTAATATGGGCAGAAAATACCGGGCAGGCCATTGAAGCCATACTGGAAATATGCAGACAAAAAAACTGCAGGCATGTGGTTAAAAGCAAGAGCATGGCTACCGAAGAAATAAAACTAAATGAAGCGCTTGAGCAAAACGGAATAGAAAGTATAGAAACAGATTTGGGGGAATACATTCAGCAACTGGATGGGGAAGCACCCTACCACATTGTAACGCCTGCCATGCACAAAAGCAAGGAAGATGTGGCAAAATTATTTAACCGTAAACTCGGTACACCTTTAAACTTTACACCACAGCAGCTTACATTAACGGCCAGAGAAATTTTACGTGAAAAATATGTGCAGGCTGAAGTGGGTGTAACCGGTGCTAACTTTATAATTAGTGATATTGGCGGCATTGCCATTACAGAAAATGAAGGCAATGCCCGGCTTAGCTGCGCCTTTCCTAAAACACATATTGTAATAGCCGGCATTGAAAAAGTAATTCCATCTTTAACTGATTTGGCCTTATTCTGGCCGCTGCTTTCTACCTATGGTACGGGGCAGAAAGTTACAGTATATAACAGCATTGTAACCGGCCCACGTCAGCCAGGCGAAACAGATGGGCCGGATGAAATGTATGTAATATTATTAGACAATGGCCGCAGCAATATTTTAAAAAATCCCGTGCAGCGGGAAAGCCTCTACTGCATCCGCTGCGGCGCCTGTTTAAATGCCTGCCCGGTATATAAAAATATTGGAGGCCATACTTACGGCACTACTTACAGCGGCCCCATCGGCAGCGTAATTACCCCCAATCTTAAAAGCATGGAGGAATTTAAGCACCTGAGTTTTGCCTCTTCGCTGTGCGGCAACTGTACAGAAGTATGTGCGGTAAAAATAAACATCCATCAATTGCTTTTAAACAACAGGCATACATCTGTATTGGAAGGCAATGGTACCATGGCAGAAAAAATTGCGTGGAAAATCTGGCGCATTGCCTGCTTAAAAAGAGGGATGATGAACCTGGGCAACGGCACTATAAAAAGCAATGTGGTAAACACTTTATTCAAAGGCTGGAAACAGCACCGCAGCGATATTGATTTCAGCAAAAAAACTTTCAACCAGCTTTGGAAGGAAAAATATGGACACTAACTGCGGATACTAATTTTTTGCTACAGGCATTTCTACCAAAAACAAATACACTTCTTTAGGTCCGTGTACACCCGTTACCAATGTTTTTTCAATATCAGCCGTGCGGCTTGGGCCTGTGGCAAATGTTATAAAGGATGGGATATTGTTTTCATATTTATTTTTCAATAACAGCAGTGCGTCTTTAATTTCAAATACCAACTGCTGTGTGTATGCAATGCAAATATGTACCGGCGCATATACACTTACGGTACGGCCGCTTTGCTCTGCAGCACTCATTACTATACTGCCTGTACGGGCCACCAGGTATTCGCAGCCGGTAATGGATACATCACAGGTAGCAAGGCTGATGGTATTGCTGAAAATATCGCTCCACCTGCTGTCGCTGCAAAAAATTTTTGTCCAGTCTTTTGCCGCAATCAACGATTGTATTTGCTGCTGCATTTCGGCTTCGCTCTGGCAGTAACAAAACTTTCCCTGCAGTT
>JAYWIB010000184.1:0-4036 GCA_043789265.1 Chitinophagaceae bacterium | reverse complement strand
CCGCTTATCCCGTAGTGGCTTCTGCACCGTTTCTTTTCTGGTATTTTTTTAGCCAACAATAAATTTTGTATCTTCCAAAAGTGCAACAAAGATTATATATCGACACCTCTGTTTTTGGCGGCTTTTTTGACGATGAATTTGCTGAATTTACAATGCCACTTTTTGAGAAATTATTAAACGGAGATTTTAAATTACTTTTTTCCGTTGTTACACAAAATGAATTGGAGAATGCTCCACTACAGGTTCGGGATTTGGTAAAAAGTTTAAAAGTAGAATACACGGAATTTCTTGAAGAATCGGAGGAAGCCGTTGATTTGGCTTTAACTTATATTGCAGAAAAGGTAGTTGGACATACAAGTTATGCGGATTGTTTACACATTGCTATTGCTACTATTTATCGTGCTGATTTTTTAATTAGCTGGAACTTTAAACATATTGTGAATGTTAAAAGAATAATGCGTTATAATTCCGTTAATATAAAGAATGGTTACAAACAGTTAGACATACGTTCACCAAGAGAATTTATAACATATGAAGAAGACAATTGATAAAAATTTTGACGCAGTACAATACATGCGTGATGAAAGAAAAAAACTGACAGAAAAGTTGTCAATGATGACAAAAAAGGAAATCGTTGATTATTTTAAAAGTCAATGCTTAAAAAATACTTTAAGACCCAGAGCATAACCTTCCATAAAGCAATCTGTATTGAGTAAGACAAATGAATATTTAATAACGATAAGCAATGGAATAAATCACTTAGATAAACATACTTTTGGCACTGGAAAAACAAGTGTGAACCTTAGTTTTAAACATTAATTAATTGATTTTTTTTAACAGCGTTGGTGTTTATACGGCATAATAATTCGACCCGGACACTCAGCTCTGCTCGACTACATGAAACATCTTGCTTCTTTAAACAGGTATTTTGTAAAATACCGCTGGCGCTTTTCACTGGGCATACTCTTTATAATTCTTACCAATTATTTCAGAATACTTGCACCGCAGTTAACCGGGTATGTAGTAAATACAGTAGTATCATCTATAGAAAAAACCAATGCAGCTCCTGCACTAAAGCACCACAAGGCTAACAACGATATCCTTGTTCAAAAAACCATTACTTGGCTTAATGCTTTTTCGTTAGAGAAAAAAATACTGTGGTGTGGTATTATATTATTACTGATAGCTGTCATCAGCGGTTTCTTTATGTTCCTGATGCGGCAGACAATTATTGTAATGAGCAGGCTGATAGAGTTTGACCAAAAGAACCAGGTGTTTACACATTATCAGCAACTGGATACCGGCTTTTATAAAACACACAGCACCGGCGATTTAATGAACCGCATATCCGAAGATGTAAGCAGGGTACGTATGTATACAGGCCCTGCCATCATGTACTTTATCAACCTGGCTGCGGTGCTGGGCTTTAGTATTTTTTTTATGCTAAAAACCAGTCCACGCCTTACATTGGTGGCGCTGTCGCCTTTGCCGGTATTGGCTGTTACCATCTATTTTGTAAATACCATCATCAATAAAAAGAGCGAAAAAATTCAGGCATTGCTGAGCGACCTTACTGTAAACGCACAGGAATCTTACAGCGGCATCAGGGTCATTAAATCTTTTGTACAGGAAAAAGCAATGCTGGGATTTTTTAACAGCAACAGCGAAGCGTATAAAAAAAATGCACTGGGTCTGGCAAAAACGGAGGCCATTTATTTTCCCAGCATGGCATTGCTTATCGGCATCAGTACATTGCTTACAGTAATGACGGGGGGGCTGGATGTGGTACACGGAGTGGAAGGCGCCAGTGTGGGCACCATCGCTGAATTTGTGATGTACATACAAATGCTCACATTTCCTGTAAGTGCAATCGGATGGACGGCCAGCATGACGCAAAGAGCTGCTGCCTCACAGAAAAGGATAAACGAATTTTTGCACACTGTTCCGGAAATAAATAATCCGTCAGAAAAATTACATCCGCCGCTTACAGGGCAAATTGAATTTTATGATGTAAATTTTACTTATCCGCACACGGGTATTACTGCAGTAAAAAATTTCTCCTTACAAATAAAACAAGGCGAAAGAATTGCTGTAATTGGCCGCACAGGTGCCGGCAAATCTACCCTGGCACAACTGCTCCTGCGCATGTACGATCCACAGCAGGGCTTTATAACGTATGATGGCATTCCGCTGAAAAAAATTGATGTGGACTTTCTGCGAAAGAAAATAAGCTATGTACCACAGGATGTTTTTTTGTTTAGTGATACCGTTGCCGGCAATATTGCCTTTGGCACCGGTACAGAGTATGAAGCGGATGTAGTGCAGGCAGCCATACAGGCAGGCGTGCACAATGAAGTAGAAAGATTTCCTGAACGCTATAAAACCATGATTGGCGAGAGAGGCGTTACACTCAGCGGCGGTCAAAAACAACGCATTTCCATAGCAAGAGCGCTTATAAAAAATCCTGCCATCGTAATTTTTGATGATTGCCTGAGCGCTGTAGATGCAAAAACAGAACAGGAAATTTTAGGTAACTTAAATGCATACCTGCTGGGCAAAACATCTATAATAATTACCCACCGTGTTTTTTCGCTGCTTGAGTTCGACAAAATTATTGTGATGGAAGATGGTGTGATAGCAGAGCAGGGCACGCATCTTTCGCTGCTGGAGCAAAATGGTTATTATGCTGAAATGTACGCCAGGCAACAAATGCAGGAGCAAAATACTTCCTGATTTCTTGCTCTTTAAAAGCAAAGCATGCTGTTGCAGTTGGGTGTATTTTCTTAGTTTTAAAAAGAGGATAGCTTTATTTTGCTATTTCAAAAACAACTTTATCTTTGCCGGGTATAAAATACCAAGCACATTTATTTTACTAAAAAAAAATTACAACTGTGGCGTACGAGAACAACGACAAAAAAATGGAAAGTGTTTACAGCAAACGCATTAAAGCAGGTAAAAGAAGAACCTACTTTTTTGATGTACGGGAAACACGTGGCAACGATTTTTATCTGACCATTACGGAAAGCAGAAAGCGTTTTGATGCTGACGGATATGACAGGCATAAAATATTTTTGTATAAAGAAGATTTTAATAAATTTATTAAAGGATTGGGCGAAGCAGTGGATTATGTAAAAACAGAGCTGATGCCGGATTTTGATTTTGATGCTTTCAACCACGATACACCTTACGAAGGAGATGAAGCAGTGGCTGCTGTATCAGAAACTGCTGCACCCGCCGCCGCTGAAGCTTTTTTACCTGAAGAAACAACTGCTACTGCTGTTTCAACACTTGAAGAAGAAGTAAAGCCGACAGACAATGGCAGTACAGAAGAAGTAGATAAATGGTAATAAATTTTTGAACTAATTGATGCAAATCCTTTCCGCTCCGGAAGGGATTTGTTGTTTAATAATTTATCCCGTTAATAAAATCTGATTCAAATATTTTTACACCAATTTTGCCGGAATTCATCACCACCTGCATTGCCTTTGCCACTTTATCCGCATCTACTGCTTTATATTTTTTGGGCAGCATAAATGAAAACGCAGTCATTGCAATTTTAGCAATGGATTCACCCATTCGAAATTCTGACCTGTGCCCCAGCAGCAATGAAGGCCGGAAGATAAAACAGCCGCGGTAGCCAATGGCTTTTACTGCTTCCTCAATTTTTCCTTTTGTTTGATTATAAAAAACGGCTGCGCTTTTATTTGCTCCCATTGCCGATACAAGTGCCAACTGGCTGGCGCCATTTTTAAACCCATGGGTCGCCAGCATTATTACATATTCATAATCTACTTTGTAAAAAGCTGCTTTAGACCCTGCATCTCTAATAGTGGTACCAAGGCAGCAAAAAATATCATCACCTTTTACTGCAGAAAAATCAGGATTGTCAAAATCGAAAACAACCTGCTCAAGTTTATTGTGAATAATATTCATCGGCGTACGTACCAGCAAAATAATCTTGGCATACCGCTTATCACCCACCAGCAGATAAGTAAGCTGCTTGCCCACCAAGCCGGTACCTCCGATAATCAACGCT
>JAYWIB010000183.1:0-4049 GCA_043789265.1 Chitinophagaceae bacterium | reverse complement strand
CGGCCTGTATGCCATCGGCGATTGCACTCCCGGCCAGGCGCTGGCACACGTAGCTGCTAAAGAGGGTATCAATGCAGCAGAACATATATGCGGCCATCATCCCCAGCCGATTGATTACAATAATATTCCGGGCTGTACTTACTGCACGCCAGAAATTGCTTCTGTAGGTTATACAGAAAAAGCGGCTAAGGATGCAGGTTATGAAATTAAAGTGGGCAAGTTTCCTTTTATGGCAAGCGGAAAAGCCAGTGCTGCCGGTGCTACAGAAGGATTTGTAAAAGTAATTTATGATGCTAAGTACGGAGAATTTTTAGGCTGCCATATGATTGGTATGAATGTAACAGAAATGATTGCCGAAGCAGTGGTGGCACGCAAGCTGGAAACCACGGCTAATGAAATACTTAATGCAGTTCATCCGCATCCTACCATGAGCGAAGGGCTGAAAGAAGCCACAGCCGTAGCTTACGGAGAAGCTACAGATGTATAACAGAAATTAGTTGCTGATAACAAAGGGTTGCTTATAAAAATGCAACCCTTTTATACCGACTATAGATACTAAATAGTTCAAACTCTTTTTTGTCGGCATAATTCCATCTAAGATTTACACGAGTCCTTCCCGAAAAATCCGGACTGGCCGGACTACTTAATAAGTCAAGATGGTATTATTTTTTAAACACAGCAGCAATGCTGAAAAATATTCTTGCCAATAAAAATATTTTCAGATCTGGAATATGCACCAACTTGAAAATAAAAGAAGAAAATAAGTGAATACAGTCAGGTACCAAAAATTAAATATCCTGTATCGTCTTTCGGCGGAGGGTTCTTAATTTTTTAAAATGGCTTGCAGACAGGCCGGTAACTTTTTTAAACTGGTGAGATAAATGAGCAACGCTGCTGTAGTTAAGTTTGTCTGCAATTTCAGAAAGTGTAAGACCATCCACCACCATCATTTCTTTAACCTTCTCTATCTTTAAAGCAATGGTATAATTTTCAATGGTAGTGGCCTGCATCGCAGAAAAATAACCGGAGATAAAGGTGTAATTGTAATGCAATTTTTTACTTAAATAAGCGGACAGATTAACTTTTATCCGCTGACTGCCTTCAACGTACTCCAGTATCACTGCTTTTATTTGATCCAGCAGTAGACCTTCTCTATTTTTTACAAGTTCAAGTCCTGCTTTTTTTATAGCAGCACTCAATTTCTTCTGTTCCTTTTCAGGAATGTTTTCCTTAGTCTCTACTTCGCCCAAATCTACTTTAAGGGGAGTATAACCAAGTTTTTCAAGTTCTTCTTTTACTACAACCTTACAGCTTTCGCAAGCCATGTTACGGACGAACAGTTTCATATAAGTAAATATACAATCGTCTTTCTAAAGATTTTGAAACAGTGTATAAGAAATATATGGATTTTAAAGCGGAACCATTTTAAGATTCAGCGACAAACCTTTAACTAAGAGAGGTTGTATCAATAATGAACCATCCTCTTTACAAACGATCTTGCTGTCCGTGGTATCATACAATTCAGAAAGTTCAAAAACAGGATTAAAAAATTCGTAAATGTACAATGCATCCGAATTCGGTAAAACCAATATTTGCACTTTCGATTGTATTATTGAAACCTCTGTATTTTGACTACAGGTAACCTCAGCATCAAATAAATAAACACCGTCTGTTCGGAAAAGCTTATTATATTCAATATACTTTTGGACTTCGGTAGTGGCTTTCTGTTTCATCTGAATTGTGATGCAAGTTATTTTTAAAGAAACACAACGCTGTTACAGAATTATAGTATTTTGTTACATCTTTATATTAACAGTTATCAGAATTACTGTAAAAAATCAACTAACTAAGCGTAGAAAATTTTGTAGACGTTAATGCTTTAAAAAACATTTACAGGGCAGCCCAAATTTGACTTACCCTGCTTAGGCCTGCCTTCGGCTGCAGGCGTAAGGCGTAAGCTCACTCCAATTCCTGTAAAGTAATACCAGTCTTTACTTTTGGGGTTGCCTCTTTTACTGTCTGCTGCCGGATAACTTAAAGCAGGTTTTACTTCATACGCCCTAAACGCAAGGTCAACAGCCTGCTGCCCATTGTTAATCAGTAATTCCAGTTCATCCGCATAAGTAGTGCTTACATCATCGAGGTAGTCTGTAAACAGCCTGCGCAGGCCCACTTCAAAACGGATACGCACATTGTCGTTAAGAGCAAATTTTATTCCCCCGCCAAAAGGTATCGCCATCTGTGTAAGTGCATATTTTTTTCTTCCTGGCACAAAGCCCTGCCCTTCTGTACCTAATGGCTGCAGCAATATTTTGTTGCCGCTGTTATCAATGGCAGAAGGGTTGTACTTAAACCCAGCTATGCCGGCAAATACATAAGGCGTTAAACTTCTTTCATAAAGGTTTAGTATATCGTATTCAACACCAAGATGCACTTCAGTAACAGGAGATGAAAAACTCAGGTTCCTGTCTTGATTTAATTTTGATTTTTTATCATCACCACTTATTTTGCCATAAGTAAATCCCATGCGCCCGTATAGTTTTTCTGAAAACTCGTACAAGATACCTGCACCCACCGCAGGATGAGACTGGCTGAATGTAAAACGGCTGGCCTGTAAATCGCCCTGATAATTCGCTACGCCAGCAAATACATTTAAATGAACTTTTTGAGCCGTAGCGATGGAGGTGGTTATAAATAAAAAGAAGATTAAAAAAATCCGGGTCATACAATTTTTTATAAAGCAAAGATAGCTTGCAACAGTCATGCCACAAGATTTGTATATATGTTTAAGACCCGGGCAGGGCTTCTTCTTCAAACTTGCTTACTGTTTTTTATGCAATAAAATTTTTACAAGCTGAATAACAGCAGTCACTGTAAAGATGCCGCCAATTATCCAGTTAAGGTATTGCTGGCTGTTGGCAATGCGCTGCACCAGCCACTTGCCGCCGAATATAAAAACTGCATTGCCCAGCAGCGTACCCAGCCCGATACCGGTAATATAACTATTATAATGGCGTGTATCAGCAATCAATATTTTTTTGGTAAACAATACAGTACTCCAGCCAAACCAAAAAGGTATCTGCGCCGGATTGATGGAACTCATCAGCATGCCAAGTAAAAAACGATGCATGTCATTTTTGAGTACCGCGTTTTGCTCACCGGCACCTCCTTTTAATGCTGCAATAAAACTGCCTGCGGCCAGTGCAATGATAATGAGTAAAGTTACCCATTCCATTATTTTCATCAGCCTTACCTGCCTGCGTACCCAGTTGATGCCAATGAGTGAAATGCGTACATACAGCATTTCTACCAGCAGGCAGCCAAATGCAAAATAAACAGCATCCACCACAGATTCCTGTATACCAATCTGCATGGCGGTGATGTTTAATGTACTCAGCGGCAGGCAGCCCAAAAAACTGATGACCATACCCCATAAAAAAATCCTGAAGAATTTTGGCACGGCGCAAAGATAAAAGGAAGCGGTATTAAGGGCCGTGATGTGTTTTATTTTTTTGCCATTACAGTAAGATTAATTTTTAAATTATCCTGCAGCACCAAACTTCCTCCGCCTACTTTAAAATCACGGCGGTTGATTTCAAATGCTCCCTCAAAAAAATAACCGCCTTCTTTTGCTGCAGCGGTAAAATAAAAAGCTACAGCCTTTGTGATGCCTTTTATGGTAAGATTGCCTGCAACAAGGTAGCGGCCTTCCTTTGCAGGCAGCGTAATCTTTGTGCTTTTAAAATGCAGCGTGGGATATTTTGCCACATCAAAATATTCTTCCTTTTTTAAATGATTGTCTCTGGATCCATTGTGTGTATTTATACTTGAAGCAGCAACAGATACATCGAAAGATGCGGCATTTATATGGGCAGGATCAAAATAAATTTTACCCTGCAAACCGGTAAACTCGCCAGCAGTTTTTATTCCAAAATTTTTAATGGTAAAATGTACTTTGCTGCCGGCATCAGCAGGCGTATACAGTACCTGTGCGGATGCACTACATAAACAAAACAATAATATGCCTGCAATAAAAATGTTTTTGTATA
>JAYWIB010000182.1:0-4052 GCA_043789265.1 Chitinophagaceae bacterium | reverse complement strand
TTATAAAAGAATTTTTTGGCACAATTTTAGCAAATAAAGACGCAATCCGAAATCCGTACATTCCTATATCCTAAATGTGAAAACCTATGAAACGCTTTCTGTTTTTCTGCATGCTCGTGTGTATGCATACTGCAAATGCCACCAATTATTACATCTCATCTTCCGGCAATGATGCCAACGCAGGCACAAGTATTAATGCACCATGGAAAACAATCAATAAAGTAAATTCTTTTTTTGGAAGCATCGCTGCAGGCGACAGCATCCTGTTTAAAAGAGGAGAAACTTTCTATGGTGCCATCATTGCAAATAAATCTGGCACTGCTGCACGCCCTGTGGTAATAAGTGCATATGGCACTGGTGCAAAGCCGATGATTACAGGAATGACATCTGTATCAGGATGGGTGTCTCTGGGCGGTAATCTTTGGAGAAGCAATGCAATACCCAATGTAAAAAATCTGGACATTGTTTTTGTAAACAACATTGCCGTTGGTATGGGCCGCTATCCCAATGCAGATGCACCGGGTAAAGGTTATTTATATTTTGAAGGCGTATCCGGTAAAGGAACCATTACCGACAATCAATTGCCTTCAAGCCCTGTATGGACTTCAGCCGAAATAGTAATAAAACCAAACCCGTGGACGATAGGTGTACATCCTGTTACCAATCACTCTGGTACCTCTATTACTTTTACGGGCAATTCAAATGTGATAAGAAACAATTACGGTTACTTTATACAAAACCACCTTGCCACTCTTGATAGGCAAGGCGAATGGTTTTTAAATAAAGCCACTAAGCAGCTAACGATGTACAGTATTACTGCACCTGTAAATGTAAGGGCCAGCACCATTGACACATTGTGTTTTGTGTATGGAAGGGATTATATCACTATAAAAGATTTGGAGTTTGAAGGTGCCAACCAGGAGGGCATCAGCCTGAGTGTAACAGCAGGTGTAAAAATAGAAAATTGCTATATACACAATTCCGGCACCAACGCCATTCGTGCAAGGGCATCAGTGGCAGCCATTGTTCAAAATAATATTTTACACGATAATTTTAATGGTGCTGTTGATTTTGATGACAGCGGAAATTCAGACGGCAGGGTGCTGAATAATAAAATTGCAAGAACTGGATCAGTGCCTGGCAAGGGCACAAAAATGGTTGCAATAAATATTACAGGATCCGGCCACGTTATACAAGGCAATACCATTGACAGTACCGGCTTTAATGGCATTTATTTTAGAAGAGGCAATAACAACCTGATAAAAAATAATGTTATCAACACCTACTGCTATGTAAAATCTGACGGTGGCGGTATATACACATGGAACAATGATATACCTGTTGCGATGACGTATACCGGTAATAAAATCATCGGCAATATTATTTTGAATGGAGTGGGCGCTACGGAAGGCACACCCGGCAGCTCACCTGATGTGGATGGAATATATATGGATGATAATACAAGTAATGTAGAAATTACGGATAATACAGTAGCGAATGTGGCCGGCGCAGGCATGTACATTCATAATAATTTCAACATGAATATTCAGCGGAATACTTTGTACGCAAATTTAAGGGAGCAATTAAATATTTCACATAACCTAGCTTATGTAAATGGCACGCTTGCCCCCTACACCACACCATTGAGAAATGTAACACTTAAGCACAATATTTTATTCTCAAGGCTTACCAATCAGGTAGTGTTTAAAGCAAATACAATAAGAAATGATTTGGACAGTACAGGTGTTACCGACAGTAATTATTATGTGCGGCCGATGGATGATAATATAACCATACAGGCAAATACTATTGTAGGTGGTATTCCTGTAGAAAAAGAGTACAACCTTGCAGGATGGAAAACCGCTTATCGCAAAGATGCTGCATCGAAAAAATCGCCGGTACCTGTGGCGCCATATACCATTACAGGATATACTACCAGTAATTTATTTTCCAACGGACAATACAGCAGCAGTATATCAGGCACCAACGTGTACAGCCCCAACAACAACCAGGCGCTGGCCTGGGATAATAAGGTGTTTAATTCAGGTGCATTAAGAGTTAGTTTTCCTGCTACTGTTCCAAACGTTTATACATCATTGTATGCACCTGTGGGGTCTACCAGGAGCAGCAGCAATTACATACTTCGGTTTAGCACCGTGGGCACTACAGACAGCGGTTCTTTAAGAGTATACTTAAGGCAAAGTGCTTCTCCCTTTTCGGTGCTGTCGCCAATTGCATCCAGGGCATTCAGCAAAACAAAAACTGATCATGAATTTTTGTTTACGGCGCCTTCAGCCGACGCAGCGGCAAGTATTCTTATCGAGTTCAGGCAAAACTCCGGAACTACTTACATTGACAATATAGAATTTTATGAGGCCAACGTAGCCATGACCAATGCAGATGATTTTATAAAATTTGTATACAATACAACTGCTGCACCGGTAACAATGTTGCTGCCGTTTAAATACATAAGTGTGGACAGTACTGTGTACAATGGCACCATTACCCTGCAGCCTTATTCTTCAAAAGTATTATTAAAGTCAGGCCCCATAGGCGGAACACTACCGGTAACGCTTACCCAATTTTCAGCAAATAACATTGAAGAAAAAATACAGGCTGTTTGGGAAACTTCATCCGAAATAAACTGCAGCCACTACCTGGTGGAACGCAGCCCCGATGGCAGAAGTTTTGAATCAGCAGGCCGCGTTAATTCGCTTAACATTGCCACCCGCAGAAACAATTATTCATTTACTGATTTGCTTCCGCTGGAAGGCACCTCTTACTACAGGCTGGCGATGATTGATAAGGACGGATCCGTATCTTACAGCAGAACGGTGGCTGTTACGGTTAAGGCATCTGCTACTTTTATGATGAATGCACTTGCTTTATCATTGAGTAATGCTAATCTGAAATTTTCTGTTAACAGTAATAAAGCTCAAACATTGCAGCTGGCGATGAGTGATGTATCCGGCAGAATAATTTTATCAACGCCACTGCAGGTTCAGCGTGGTGCAAACAACATTGAAAAAATAGCCGGCGTATTGAGTACAGGAATTTATTATGTGAGATTGATAAATAACAATGAAATAATTACAAGGCCGGTGATGTCGCAGCGATAATTTTTTCAGCTCTGATTTTGATATACAAAAAATCCCTCCGGTAAAATGGAGGGATTTGTTTTATGTAAATTTTAAATGGCTCGCTGCTGTATAATTAATAATGTATGGTCAATATTTATTTCCTTTTTGAAAAAGGATATTTTTTATAAGAGAATCAATAACCATATTGGAGAGTATGCCTGCTCCGGTGTTATTAAGGTGTACAGGGTCTGCAAATAATTGCGGCTGGCTTACCAGGCTTTGTTCATGAGAGTAATCCAGAAAAGGTATGTTATAATCGGCAGCCACTTGCCCCGCCAGTTCTACATCTGCACTATGTAAGTGCTGTTTATTTAGGTAGGGAGTGGTTACAATAATGAGGCGAATATTTTTATCAATACATTCAGCTATAAAATTTTTGTACGAACGGATATTATTGCTGTCTACATTGTATACCGGTGCAGGTGCAGGTTTCAGGGGCTTGTTCCAAACATTATCGATCCGCTGATAACCTTTGATAATTGTTCTGCTGTCTTTATTAATGTCTGTATTGCCTGCCAGTATTTTAAACATCATTGAATTGAATGGATAAATGCTGGAAATTAATTTCAGCTTTTCGTATTTACTCCGCATGTTTACTATACGCCTGATTTCTGGATGTGTTTTGTAAAAAGGCAGCAATACAGACAGCTCTTCATAGTTGTCTTTGAATGATTGAAATTCATTGTCTCTTACGTCGAGTACAATCACTTTGGGTATGTGTCTTTTTAAAATACTTTTTAACAGCGCCTCATGGTAGAGCATAAAATATCCTTCACGGCTTACGTTGTAGCAGGATAAGCCAAGTCTTTTTTCGAATATACCGGGAGGGTACTGGCGTGAACCTTTGGAAGAACCAAATATAAGTACATCCGCTTTGGTGGTTTCCATTGCATACATGGTTTCATAATCAAG
>JAYWIB010000181.1:0-4066 GCA_043789265.1 Chitinophagaceae bacterium | reverse complement strand
GTATAGATGTGGCAGCAGGCAAACCTGGCTACACACGTGTAGAAGGTGAAACGGAAAAGATACTGCGGCTGCTGCAGGAAAACAATGGCTACCTGCCCTACCATGATAAAAGCAGCCCTGAAGACATTTACGACTTTTTTGGAATGAGTAAAAAAACATTTAAGATGGCAACCGGCAGCCTCTTTAAACAACGAAAAATTTCATTTGAAAAAACAGGCTTAAAACTCACTCAGTCTACAGTTGATAAAAGGTGAATAAACTTGCCGTGTTGGATTAAGTAATGCTGATAATAAAAATTATCTTTCATCAATATTATTACTGCATGTCAATAATTTCCGTTTTATATAACTGGTCTGATATCGCTGAAATGTATTTTACATTCGCTTATTAATAAGCTGTAGAATACATTTCTTTTTAAGAAAAAATCAGTCAGCATACAACCTCTTACCCGGCACCGCCTAAAAACGAATTGTCTTTCCTGCTAAAAAAGGAGTGAGCGACAGTAAAATAAATACAGGCTGTTGTAAATTCAAATAGTTCTCCTTATGTAAGATAGTAGCACAAAGATTTTCCGGGTGGAAGTATAAAATACATAAGGCTGTAAATTATTAACCAGCTTACTAAAAAAATATGCCTAAGCTAACAGCAGCCACAGACATCTTAAATTTATTTAGAAACCGGTATATACTTTTAAAAAAAGCAAACATCACCGGAATGACAATAAGGAAGGCTTTGAAAAAACCGGTAGAGCATGTTGATTTCGAAAATGCGCTGCCCGTCTTTTTTTTTGATGCCTTGTAAATTCCGGTCATCAAATGTTTCCAGGTTGTGAACATTAAATTCATGCTGCACATTTACTTTATTGATGGAAGAAGGTGTATTAAAACGAAAAATGCGCTCCCCAGCTTATCTCCTCCCCCTCCCCCACAAAAAGAATGAGCGCAAGGCTAAGCAAACAAATATTTTTCGTACCGCGGAAGCAGACCAAAAGTAATAGAGCGGCGAGTATAAAAAATAATGCAGTAAGGTTTTCAAAAAAATCATCTTCATCACCCAATGTGTTTATTGTGTCTTCATCAAAAAAAGATAAACAGCATAGTTTACAGCAACAATCAGCACGATACCGGATTACCTACTTTTTGAACTGGCTGATTTCTTTCAGGTATAGCGAATAAAACATTTTACAAATTTGTTGTTGAGACAACTATGCAAAAACATCAGATAATATTTTATTCAGGCACTCATACAACGATGTCTTTAAAGAAATGTCGCTATTCTTTACTCGAAAAATAAAATTGAAAACTTTATTTGAAAATGCAACAGGCAATTGCAATCAGATGGCTTTAAGATATTATGCCAATGAAGTTTTAATATCCTTCCCTAAAAACAAATTGTCTCTATTCCTGTAAAAATAAACTGCCACTGTAAAATAAACGAATGCAGCAGTAGCTTCAAATACTTCTCCTGCACTTAGATCGTAGCCCCATTTATCATCCCGTGGCAATATAAAATATTTAAGTACATAAAAAATAGCCCAGCTTATTAAGAAAAAGATTCCCATGGTAAAGGGTGCCACGGGCATTTGTATTTTTTGATTGGTAACTAAAGGGGGCTTAAGGTGGTAAAAATATAAGGGAATAAAAATTAAAAAAGCCATAGAAAATATCCGGAACAGCATATTGATTTCTAACAGCCGCTGAAATCCGGCCTTTTTTGTTCCATCTATAAAATTGCTGTTAAACATTTCCAGATTGTGAATATTAAACTCGTGCTGGGCATTTATCTTATTCAGACTTTCGGGCGTGCTGAAATCTAATACCCGCTGTCCCCAACTGATTTCTTCACCTGCACCTACAAAGAAAATTAACGCAAGACCCAGTATAAAAATATTTTTATTGCGCAGAAAGGTGAGAAAGAAAATAATGGAAGAAACCAAAAATAATACCGCTGTCATCCATTCAAAAAAACCATCTTCATGTCCAAGATTACGTACGGTATCGTCACTGCAGAACAAATAGATTGAATAACTGAGTGCTATAATTGCCACTATAGAAATAATATAAATTTTGAGATGGTGAATCTCCCGGCGATACATGCTAAGGTTCATAAAGGCTGATTTTAAAAAAGGGTTATATTTTATTATGCACTAAGATATAAAAACGATAACAATAAATTAATATTGCTCATAAAAAAATCTTCTTTTAGCCGCATCAATATGTATTTATAAAAGAGTTTTAGATTAAATGAAAAAAATAATATTATTTTGCCGCTTATTTTAAAAAGTGCAAAACGTTTCAATTTATATCTGCACTTCATCCCCTTCCACCTATCCAGAAAATCAGCAACAGACAGCAATTAACTGCGGCTACTTACGTTATACCTCCACACGTAGTATAATACAGCAGTGGTTAAAAAAAGAAAACAACAATGGTCAGTTATAAAAAAAAATTGTATTTCATCAATGTTCACATCTCATGGTTTGGTTATAAATATAACCTTTGGGATTTTTTCTCATTCAATGCAGGCATGCATGTAAAAAATAATCAAAATAAAAAAGTGCCGGGCATTCGGGCCGATACGCATACGCTGGAACTGGATTTAACGCAGGATACAGAAAGCATCTTTGCAGGTTTTGCAAAACAAATAAGGCAGCAATATAAAATTTCTGAGAACGAAGGCATTACCACATACTTTCACAGCGACATAGATGGATTTGTACACTTCTTCAATAACTTTGCCTCCCGGAAAAATACGTTTACCACCAGCCGCCGCCGGATTGAAGAAATGGGAGATAATTTAAAATTAGCTTACGCCGAACACAATGGAGAAATACTGGCGGCCCACAGTTACCTCGCCGATGAAGATACAGGTGTTGTAAGGCATATGCATTCTGCCACCAAAAGGCTGGATGACATGACTGACAAAAATCTGGTGGGCCGTGCAAACAAATATCTTACGGTAAAAGACATTTTATATTTTAAGGAAAACGGCTTTACAACATTTGACTTTGGTGGCTATGCCGCCGAAACAAAAGATGAAAGCCTGCAGGGAATCAATAAATTTAAATTGTTGTTTGGCGGCAAACTGGTGGGCTGCAAAAACTATTATTCATTGCCTTATTGGGCATCAAAAAAAATAGTAAACTCACTCGGATTGCACAGCGAGGTGTAGCAAACTGCAGTTAATTAAGGATATGTGCCATTGCAAATCATCCACACCACCGGCAACATCAATCTAAATTATTAGAATTTACCCGTTTATTAAAAAACCCCTTATACATGTTCGCTTTTGGCAAACTTTATAAAAAAATATTTTGCATATCTCAATGGAATATCGGGTTGTGCAGGAGCAGCCTGGAAGAAATTATAAGGCAACGAAAAAAGCATTTGTCCATTAACTGGTTTCCTTTAAAGGACTATGAAACATCGGTAGCCGACCCTTTTGTTTTTAAAACTCCGCAGGGCGAAATAAATATTCTGTACGAAGATTTTTCTATGGTAAATATGAGCAGGTATGGCACCATCCGGCTTATGAAATTAAATGAAAGGCTGGAGCCCGCAGTTAACAAAGAAGTACTTGATACCAAATCACATCTCTCCTACCCCTTCGTGTATATTGAAAACGGAAAAACATATGTAATTCCCGAATCAAAGCATGCTCGGGAAACGGCCTGCTATCAGTATAATTTTGAAAATGATTCTTTGATAAATAAGAAAGTACTGATTGATAATCTCCCACTTCTGGATTCCACTATTGTGAAGCACAACAATAAATACTGGCTGTTTGCCACTATGGGCGGCGAGTTTCAGCACAGCAAACTGTACATCTATTATGCCGATGAACTTTTAGGAGCGTATAAACCGCACAAAAAAAATCCAGTAAAGTATAGCCTGCAGAGTGCCAGGCCTGCAGGAAATTTTTTTTATGTGGATGGCGCCCTTTACAGACCTTCGCAAAACTGTAAAGCTTACTATGGAAAATCTATTGTAATAAATAAAGTGATAAAACTTACAGAAGATGAATTTGAAGAAACAAATTACTTAGAGCTAACACAGCAAAGGGGCAG
>JAYWIB010000180.1:0-15158 GCA_043789265.1 Chitinophagaceae bacterium | reverse complement strand
TGTGTCAATTTATCTCATAAAGTTTTGTGAGTCAGCAGCACTTATTTGTCCTTTTGATTCTCATTGATTGCAATCAAAAAAATTTCCAACTACATTTGATCCATGAATACCGAATGGCATTTTTTAGTAATGATAGCTGCTGCAATCACGGTGTTTTTACTGATGATTCTTTTTATTGCTGGCAGAAAAGTTTTTGTTAAAAAAAGAAAACAATTTACTGGCTCACTCTGGTGGTGGCAGTTATTGGTATGCTTACAGGTAAGTATGGCGCCACCACAGGGCTGCCCTGGTGGATTTATTATACAGTGCCCATGCTGTGTACGTTGGTGCTTCCACCGGTTGTTTTAAAATTCAACAGCACACAAACCATCCAGTACCTCTTGCTTAGTTTTGTATCAGCACCATTTATTCATGCCTGCTTTTCTTTTTTTGCCGGATGGAAAGAGTACATGCCTTTCTGGAATATTACATCCATTAATGACGTGCTTTCTTCAGGATAAGTGAAATAATAAAAGTGCATATCAATCACTGCATCCATTTTTTTTATTTGCAGGCTGCAGGCAATGTCTGCTTACAATGCCATTCATCCCCCCATATTTCCTTTAGTGTTTTAGCTGGTATGCCGCAAAAAAAATAAAGAGAAATTGCAGGCTACAGCTTCAGCTCATGAAAAAAATAGGTGTTGTATTTATTATGCTGCAAAGCATTGCCGCATGGGCGCAGGAGCGTAACAGTGCTGCCTTTCAGCAAGACTACCACTACAGTCTCGAAAAAATATCAGCCGCAGTAAAAATTGATGGAGAACTGAATGAGAGCATGTGGACATCATTGCCCCGGGCAGAAAATTTTTGGCTTAAATATCCCAATGATGAAGGCCGGCCAAAAAGAAAAACATCTATAAGCATGGCGTTCGATGATAAGTTTATTTATTTTGGTATCACTGCATATGATTCCGGTAAAGCATTTATACAAAGTTTAAAAAGAGACAATGGGCATGATGGCAACGATTGTGTGGGCATTATTATAGACCCTGCCAACCAGCATGGCAACGGTTTCTTTTTTGTGATAAATGCTTTTAATACCCAAAGTGAAGATCAGCTTCCCTTCAGCAACGACAACAACGGCGCTGCGTGGACGTGGGATAATACCTGGCTGAGTGCTACTAAAAGATACGAAGACAAATGGACGGCCGAAGTAGCCATACCTTTTAAAACTTTGCGCTATTCGGTTGACAAGCTTATTTGGGGCATTAATTTTTTGAGGGTGGATACCAAGTCCAATGAATACAGTGTGTGGACACATGTTCCTGTAAACTTTGCCACGCATTCGCTGTTGTACACAGGCGCACTGCACTGGAAAACGCCGCCGCCTTCTGCTGGCGGCAACAGCATATTTATACCGTATATTACCGGTGGCCTCAGCAAACAAAATGAAAATGACAATCCCATTAAAAGCACTGCCAATACAGGTTTTGATGCAAAGCTGGCATTGAATTCATCGCTCAATCTTGACTTAACAGCCAATCCTGATTTTTCGCAAATTGAAGTGGACAGACAGGTAACCAACCTTACAAGATTCAGTATATTTTTTCCCGAGCGAAGAACTTTTTTTTTGGAAAATGCAGACTTGTTTTCTGCACACGGCTATCCGGATATTCGGCCATTTTATTCAAGAACAATCGGGCTGGATAAAGATGGTAACAAAGTGCCGATAATTGCGGGGGCAAGGCTTACAGGCAATATTGACAAATCAACAAGGATTGGTGTGATGACCATGCAGACAGCAAAAACAATTAACACTGCATCGCAAAACTATGCTGCCGCCACATTGAATAAACGTGTGCTGAAAAATTCCATACTCAGGGCCTATTTCCTCAACCACGAAAATTTTATTTCACCGGAAGAAAAGAAAAAAAATCCACTGAATGCGTATGGGCGCAATGCAGGCATAAAATTTAATTACATAGATCTGGAGGGAAATGGCAGGCATGGCTGGGTTACAATAAATCATTTAAAAAGGATGTAAAAGGCAAAGATGTTTTTATACAAACAGGTGTGCAGTATGACGTAAAAAATTTGCAGGCGCTTATTAATTATGGCGGTGTGGGTACCAATTATTATACTGACATGGGCTTTGTGGGCAGAATAATAAATTACGATGCAGAAAAAGACACTGCGGTGCGGCTGGGGTTTAAAGAATTGTATACACAGCTTACCTACAGGGCTTATCCAAAAACCGGTGCCGTAAACCAGCACAATGTGGAACTTAACAATACCGTGATATATAACCCGGACAATAGTATAAATGAAAACAAATATTACCTGGAATATTCTTTACAATTAAAAAACACAGGCAATGTATTTATAAATTTTAACCACAATCATATCAATCTTCTTTTTGCCACCAGCTTTACTGATTCGGCGCCATTGCCAAAGGGGAGTTATACTTTCAGCAGTGCCGGTGCCGGCTTTGAAACTGACTTCAGAAAAAATTTCAGTTTTAAAATTGATGGCGAAATGGGTTCTTTTTACAATGGCACTTACAGGGCATTGAGAGGCGGATTTAACATCCGCAAACAGCCACACATAAATATTGCCATCAATGCAGAATACAATAAACTTAAGTTTCCAAAACCGTATGGAGAAACATCTTTGTTTTTGATTGCACCCAGGGTGGAAATAAATTTCAGTACCAGTATTTTCTGGACAACTTTTGTGCAGTATAATACCCAGCGCAATAATTTCAACATCAACAGCCGCCTGCAATACCGCTTCCGGCCTATGATTGATTTCTTCCTTGTATATACCGATAATTATTTTACCGATCCGCTATTTAAAAACCGCAACAGGGCGCTGGTATTTAAAATGAATTACTGGCTCAATTTATAGCAGCAATAAAAGATTTGTATAATTAATACAGCCCCATCAATGTTTTTTTTATTAGGGCGTAGTGTTGCCACGGAATAAAATGATTGGCGCCAGCAATGCTGACGGTATCTATGCTTTTTGCATTTATCAGCGCCTTTACTCCATAAGCCATATTGCCATAAGGCACAAACTGATCTTTGGTGCCGTGTATAATATGTACCGCACAGGTTACATTCTTCATCAAAGGAGCAAGCGCTTTCAAATCTTTTTTTAAATACCAGAGTTCTGCATTGGAGGGCCGCATGGCGCCAGGTACCAGGTATTGAAAAGGATTGTTGATAAAGAGCTTGCGCCAGCGTTCCGGATTTTCTTCTGCAGCATCTATAGAGCCTGCCAGTAGTACAAGCGCAGAAACAATGCCGGGATTTTCCACTGCTAGTTTTACAATCATAGGTCCACCCAGCGAATGACCAACGAGATAAACAGGCTGACCATTTTGTATGTGCTGAAACAAAGGAGAAATTATCAAGGACTGTTCATCCAGGTTAAGGGCCTGTCCAAAATTACTATACCCAAAGCCGGGCCGGTCAATGGAAAACATCCTGAATTTTTTCAACAGGTCAGCATCTTTTAAATATTGTTCAAATGCATTCCAGCTTCCGGGGCTGCCATGCACAAACACAATGGTGGGCAGCGTATCTGCGCCTGTATATACATAATGCAGGCTGCGTTCATTTACCAGCAAGGTGCCGGCATGCAGGGTCACTCCTTCTTTTGCAAATGCAGCAATGGCTTTATTATCGCTTATACGAAACATCATACAACTTTGGGCCATTACAATCCATGCAATAAAAAGGATAAAAAATATCCAAAGCAATGTTGGCCTCATCATTTTTATATTTAAAAGCTGTTCAAATTATTTAACTGCTTATACCAGCGACAGATTTTTATGGTGTATCGTTATGAAGTTTTTTATGTTATGCATTCCTTGTTAAAAAATGGGAATTTTCAATGCTTCCTCATCATACACAATGGCAGCTTTTACATCACCTGAATTATTAAATAAACAATTCCAGCAGCCTGTTTAAAAACAATGTTTCCTGCCTTAAGTTTTTTCTTATCATCCATTTTACGGCAACAAAAAATTTTGCCTGTCAACATTGTTAAAAAAAGACCCGGCGATTTTATGGGTACTCCACCGGCTCCAGGGTAAGCACCTGGTGAAGGTGATGCTTTAAATGTTTGATATAATCTGCAGCCAGCCATTTTATTGAATGCAAATCTTGTGACCTGCATAATTTTTCTTCATCACCTGCAGGAATATTTTTTAGCAGCACACAAATATGTTTATTGAGCGCTGCCCACAGTGTAATTAAATCATGGGTGTGGTAGCCCTGATAGTTGGCAGCAGTAACCCAAAAATCCTGTGCGTATACTATATAAGGTTGCTCCTCGTACTGCGCCACTACAAACCGGCGGGCATTGGTCTGTGCCGAATCCACCAAATGACCGAGCAGTTCTTTTTTACTCCATTTGCCGGGCAATGGCTTCGCAGTAAATTCTTCTTCGCTAATTTGAAGCAGCATCGGCACGCTGCTTTCTGTTATCTCCAGTAATTCGCCAATAATTGCATGCATACATTTTTATTTAGCATTCGGTTTATCATAAAATCAAAAATCATATTACCTGTCGCAATTCACCATTCAGCTTTCACCATTCACTATTGCCCATTCGCCATTCACCATTCACCATTGCCTATTCACCATTCACTATTGCCTATTGCCCATTCACA
This sequence comes from Chitinophagaceae bacterium, assembly GCA_043789265.1. GTDB lineage: Bacteria > Bacteroidota > Bacteroidia > Chitinophagales > Chitinophagaceae > Ferruginibacter. The sequence goes on along the minus strand of JAYWIB010000180.1, from coordinate 10,499 downwards.
ATTGACTATTGCCCATTCACCATTGCCTATTCACTATTCACTTGCCTATTCACTCACTCTTATAAACTTTCCCATCTTTCATTACAAACACCACCCTGCCCATCATTGTAATATTTTGTAAGGGGTCTCCTTCCACAGCAATAATATCTGCCAGTTTATCTTTCTGTATGGTGCCAATTGTATTTTCAACACCCAGCAAAGTGGCAGCATTGATGGTAGCACATTTTATGGCTTCCATTGCAGGCATGCCTGCTTCGGTCATGTAATTAAATTCCATAAAATTTTTTCCGTGTACAAAAACACCGGCGTCCGTACCAAAGGCAATTTTTACCCCTGCCTTATATGCTTTGGCAAAACTTGCCTGAATTTTTGGGCCGGTTACCAATGCCTTTGCTGTTACAAAAGCAGAATAATATCCGGGAATTTTTGCAGAGTCAGCCGTTGATTTTCCAGCGGTGATGGTAGGCACATACCAGGTGCCGTATTTTTTAAACAGCTCAATGCATTCATCATCCATAAACGTTCCATGCTCAATGGAAGTAACGCCGCCACGTATGGCTCTTTTCATTCCCTCTGCACCATGTGCATGTGCAGCCACTTTAAAACCATAATCTCTGGCTGTTTCTACAATGGCCTTTATTTCCTCTTCTGTAAACTGAGCACCGGCGCCGTCTTTAGCTTGGCTGAGCACACCGCCGGTCGCAGTAATTTTTATTAAGTCTGAGCCATCTTTGTAACGCTGCCGCACCGCCTTTCTGCATTCATCTGCACCATTGGCCACACCATCAATAGGGCCCGGGTCGCCGCCAAATTCTCTTTTTAATCCATTGCTTGCATCACCATGTCCGCCTGTGGTGGCTATCGGTTTGCCAGCTGTATATATTCTTGGCCCCACAGTCGTCCCTTTGTTGATGGCATTGCGTAAAGAAATATTTACACCGCTTCCACCCAAATCCCTCACGGTGGTAAAGCCCGCCATCAACGTAGTATACGCATAGTTCACTGATTCAAAAGCCACGTCCTGTGGCTGTGTCCACAGCTCATCTGCCTGTGCATTTTTTTTTGTTTGTTCTTCCATATGCACGTGCATGTCCATGAGGCCAGGCATTACTGTTTTAGTTTTTAAATCAATCACTTTATCGCCGGTGCCTGGGGCAATATAGCCATCCCTGACATCCGTAATTTTATTTCCCTCCACAATAATTGTTTTTTGAACAAGGATGGTACTGCTTACTGCATCAATTAATTTTCCGCAGTGTATATACGTTTTTTGAGCAGCAAGCCTCGCTGATGAAAACAGCAGCAATACAATAAGAGTTTTTTTCATGAATGCAGTTGATTTTATAAAATGAAATTTAAAGCTAAGGTAAAAATTTACTCCGCAGCATCTGGCGGGGATGTACGGTAATTTTTATTCAATCTTGCTCCTGCATTTAAAATGAACCCTTTAAGATTCTCTCATTTGCACTTCCGCCGATGGACGGTTTAGTTGTATTTTTGCTCCTCAATTTTTTTTGTGAAAAAACAACAACTGTATCTTTTGTTTGGCGGACTGCTCCTTTTAGCTGCGCTGTTGGTTTTTGGAAGTATCGTAGATAAAAAAAGGGCGCAGCCAGTAGCCCAAAATAAGGACAATCATCGTCATGACTTTGATATAGATAAATACCTGCAGGATGCACAGGAACAATTACCGGTATATCAGGCCAATTATATTACCGGGCTTCAAAACAATGTATCGAGGGGTGATGTAAAAGAGCAACAAATAAAAGCGTATACCAGCCTGGCAAATTTTTGGAAAGACAGTGTGCACAATCATGAAGCCTATGTTTTTTACAGTACTCAGGCAGCTAAGTTGGTAAATTCTGAAAAATACCTCACCTTTGCCGCCCGTCAAATTTTGGAGGAGTTCAGAACAGAGGCGGATCCGGCAAAAAGAGGATGGAAGGCAGCACAGGCCATTTCACTATACGAAAAGGCCATTGAAATTAATCCCTCCAATGATTCTTTAAAGGTGGAACTGGCAAGCTGCTATGTATTTGGTAAAGGAATGGCTGGCGATGCAAATGAAACAATGAAGGGCATTCAGCAGTTGCTGCAGGTGGTAAAAAGAGATTCGGTTAATATGCAGGCGCAGATGGTATTGGGTATTGGCGGGGTAATATCCACGCAATACGATAAAGCCATTGAACGTTTAGCCACGGTGGTACAGTACGAGCCGGGTAATCTTGAAGCAATATCATGGCTTGCAGATGCTTACGCAGGAAAAGGCGACAGGGTAAATGCCATGAAATGGTATGAAATAAGTAAGCGGCTGGTAAATAATCCCCAATACAGCAAAGAGGTGGATGAACGCATTAAATTATTAAAGTAAAATGCAGGTGGAAACACAGCATTCAAATAAAGTTTTAAAATTATTATTTAACAAAAAAAGACTCAGGTATGCCTTGCGGTAAAAAAAGAAAGCGTCATAAAATTGCTACACACAAACGTAAAAAGCGTTTAAGAAAGAATCGTCATAAAAAGAAATAATTTCTTTTACTGACTGGTGCCGGTTCCCATCCGGCACCCTGTTATATTCAGCCTGTATTATACTTTACTTTCCGGTAAGCATTGTGTATTGCTGTATGCTGCCCGTACTTTATTCTGGTATTTTGTAAAAAATAAGTTGCTTGACAAAGGAGTTAATTATAAATGCTGCCCCACAGGGAGTGGAAATTGCCCTGATGGAGGATAAGAAGCTTGTGGAGCTGCACAATGAAAAGGTTGATGCCAACTTTGCAGTAGGCGATTTATATCTTGGCAAAGTAAAAAAACTCATTCCCGGTTTAAATGCTGCTTTTATTGATGTAGGTTTTGAAAAAGATGCCTTTCTCCATTATACTGATTTAAGCCCTTACGTTCGTTCTATTTTAAAATTTACCGATCTCTCTATCAACGACAAAACAGACGGAGCTTTTGATTTTTCTAAATTTACCGTAGAGCCTGAGATAGTAAAGACGGGCAAAATTGCCGAAGTACTCAGTGGCAGGCCAAACGTGCTGGTTCAAATTTTAAAAGAACCCATCGCTGCAAAAGGCCCCAGGCTTAGTTGCGAATTGTCGTTGCCCGGCAGGTTTGTAGTTATCACACCCTTCAATGATATTATAGCCGTTTCCCGTAAAATACATTCCAGCGAAGAAAGAAAGCGGCTGCAAAAAATTATAGAAGCAGTAAAGCCAAAAAATTTTGGAGTAATAGTTCGCACCGCTGCCGAGGGTAAGCATACGGCAGAACTGCATGAAGATTTATTATCGCTGGTGCAAACCTGGAAAACCATTCAGCAAAATTTACAGGGTGCCACTCCCCCGGCCAAGATTTTAAGTGAGCAGGCCAAAACCACCAGCATGCTCCGTGATTTGCTCAATGAAGATTTCAACCGCATTGTAGTAAACGACAAAAATATTTTTGCCGATACAAAATCTTACATACAAAAAATAGCGCCAGAAAAAGCTGACATAGTTTCTTATTATAACAATGGCTCACCCATCTTCGACAGCTTTGGCATTACCAAACAGGTAAAGGCAGCATTCGGCAAAACGGTAAACCTCCCCAGCGGGGCTTATCTTATTATAGAACATACGGAAGCCCTGCATGTAATTGATGTAAACAGCGGCTACAAAAGTGTAAGCAATAACCAGGAGCAGAATGCACTTGAAACCAACCTGGAAGCAGCAGAAGAAATAGCACGTCAGTTAAGACTGAGAGATTTGGGTGGCATCATTGTAGTTGATTTCATTGACATGAAGTTGATGGAAAATAAAAAACGCCTTGCTGACTTTATGGAGCAGGTAATGTATACAGACAGGGCTAAACATGCTGTACTGGCCATCAGTAAATTTGGCCTGATGCAAATTACAAGGCAGCGTATGAAGCCTGAGATGAGCATCAATACTGCTGAGGTATGCCCAAGCTGCAATGGCACCGGAAAAATTTCATCTTCCATAATTCTTGAAGACGAAATAGAAAAAAACCTGAGCTACCTGATTATGCAAAAACACAGGGGCCTCACCATAGAAGTAAACCCTATCATATTTACCTACCTTACCAGCGGCTTTATTTCTAAAAGAAGAAAATGGAGCTGGAAGTATAAGCAAAAAATAAAAGTAGTTTCCAACTCTAATTACCACCTCACTGAATTCCATTTTTTTGACGACAGTGATGAAGAAATAAAATTGTAATTAATTATCCCCCGTTTTACGGGGGTTATTTTTTTATAGCCCTCCCATTTGTACTCGTAATGATTCCGTAATATTTAATTAACTCCCCGATAAGCTACTGGTATTTCTTTTGCACTGGCAATAAAATTTTTTCGAGAACAGCAGAATAAATATGATGCATGTGAAAAAAGAAAGTGACATTAATATTTCTAACAATTAATAAATTTTATCTGTGGTATAGTTATTGGTATAAGTGCATGGCGCTGCAATAATGTGCAGCTCAATCCTCACAAACCCGGCTAAAGCTCAGCATCTGCACTGAAACTCTGTTAGTAATCACGGCTGCAAAAAAATTTTTAGAAAACAAAGAACTGTTTATACGGTATGGGCACTGCTATACTTTTAATCAGCAGCGCACAGCTAAACGGTACAGTTTGAAGAATAAAAATAAATTCAATTTAAAATTCCTGTAAAATGTCCTTACATTCCAAATCATTTTTTTTACTGCTGGCAATTTTATTTTTTGCAGCAGTTTCTTTTTCACAAACAACCATTATTGCGTCAGGCAGTTTGTGGAAGTACTTTGATAAGGGTGCTAATCTGGGTACGGCATGGTATGGCACCAGTTATAGTGATGCTGCATGGGCAAGTGGCAATGCACAGTTAGGCTATGGCGATGGCGACGAGTCAACCACAGTAAAATACGGCGCCAGCACGGCATCCCGCTATATTACCACTTATTTTAGAAAAACAATTGCAGCATTCAATGACGCACAATACAGCAGTTACACTTTAAATGTAAAAAGAGATGATGGTGTAATAATGTATGTAAATGGAGTAGAAAAATTCAGAAACAATATGCCCGCCGGCACCGTTGCTTACAATACGCTGGCATCCACTACCTGCACAGATGATGGCAATACATGGCAAACTATTTCTTTACCCGCAGGCTTGCTTATAAATGGCAATAATATAATAGCAGCAGAAATACACCAGTGCTATCCAAATAATTCAGACATTAGTTTTGATCTGGAACTAAAAGCAAATACTTCCACCGACATTACGCCGCCTGTACTTACCAGTTCATCTCCTGCATACAATGCTGCAAATATTTCCAGCACTGCAAGTGTTATTGCCGGCTTTAACGAAGACGTAAAAAAAGGTTCAGGAAATATTTTTATTAAAGAAAGTGGCGTTATCAAACAAACGATTTCTGTTAGCTCAGCGGCAATAATTGTTTCCGGAAAAAGCATTACAATAGATCCGGCAGATTTTACTGCCGGTGCTCTTGTAAATATTGAATTACCTGTGGGTGTTTTAAAAGATATGGCGGGCAATAATTTTGCAGGCATTACAGGTTCTGCTGCTCTTGCTTTTTCCGTTGCAGCCATGGCTCCTGTTACCACACTTACCCGTGGGCCTTACCTGCAGATGGGTACTGCAAACAGCATCGTCATCAGGTGGAGAACCGCAGTGGATAACGATTCCAGGGTATATTACGGCACTGCCGCAGGCAGTTTAACATCAGTGGTTAACAACACGGCATTGGTTACCAATCATGAAATTCAGTTAACAGGGCTTGCCGCCGATACCAAATATTATTACAGCATTGGCTCATCTGCCCAAATATTGCAGGGCGATGCAGAAAATTATTTTACAACAGCACCGGTAGTTGGTACCGAAAAAAAAGTACGGGTATGGGTAAATGGCGATTGCGGCGATAACTCCACCAATCAAAAAAATGTATTGAACCAATACCTTGGATACAACGGCAGCAATTATACCAATGTGTGGCTGCTGCTGGGTGATAATGCTTATAACTCCGGGTTTGATGATGAATACCAGTCAAAGTTTTTTGATGTATATAAAACTAAAATGCTCCGGCAAACTGTATTGTGGCCCACGCCGGGCAATCATGATTATGACAATAATTCAACAAGGGCAAATGATCATGCCATTCCATACTACGACATATTTACCCTGCCTGCAAAAGCACAGGCAGGCGGCGTGGCATCTGGCACTGAAGCATACTATTCTTTTAATTATGCCAATGTACATTTTGTATCGCTTGATTCTTATGGCAAAGATGCAAATACCTACCGCCTGTATGATACACTGGGTCCACAGGTAGTTTGGTTAAAAAAAGATTTAGCAGCCAATACACAAAGATGGACAATCATATACTGGCACCATCCGCCCTACACAATGGGTTCTCATAACTCTGATACAGAAAGTGAATTGGTTAATATCAGGCAGAATTTTATAAAAATACTGGAAAGATATAAAGTGGATATGGTGCTGTGCGGCCACAGTCATAACTATGAAAGAACAAAGCTGATAAAAGGTTATTACGGCAATGAAGCCTCTTTTAAAGCTGCTGCTTATAACCTCAGCAGCTCAAGCGGAAAATATGATGGCTCCGGATCATCCTGTCCTTATGCAAAGAATTCTTCCACTTCATATAGCGGCACCGTGTATGTGGTAGCAGGTTCTTCCGGCCGGTTGAGTGCTGTCATGCAGGCCTCGTATCCGCATGCTGCCATGCATTATTCTGATAACACTACGGGAGGATCGATATCGCTGGAGATAGAAGCAAACAGACTGGATGCAAAATGGGTTTGTGCCGATGGATCTGTAAAAGATAAGTTTACCCTGGTGAAAGATGTAAGCATCAAAAAAAATATTTCAATAACTAAAGGAAATTCTATTTCGCTCAATGCATCATGGATTGGCAATTATAACTGGACGGGAGGTGCTACCACCCGATCGATAAAAGTAACGCCTGCTGCATCTGCCACATACATTGTAAAAGACGCCGTCAATTGCCTGGCAGATACTTTTATTGTAAGCGTAACACTGCCACGGCCATCCAATTTAAAAAGCAATATTACGCAGTCAGTTAATACAAATGACGCCATGCGGATTTATCCTAACCCTTCATCGGGAGAAACAACTATTGAATACCGCATAGATACTGGTGCTGCCGTAAGCCTGGATATTACAGACATTACCGGAAAAAAAATAAAAACATTGGTGCATGAAATTAAAAATGCCGGTGTGCATACATATGCACTGCATAGCAACAGTTTATTTTTTAAGGAAGGCATGTACATCGTAAAGCTAACTTTTGGCACTCAAAATTTTTTACAAAAACTAATTATAAAATATTAGAGTCAAAAAAATAGATCACGTTAAAAAAAATAAGTGTACACTTTTATGTGAACATTATAAAAACAGCTTCACTAACGGTTTGTATTAAAGTACAATAGCCACCACAGTAATGCAGCAAAAAATATCCATCGGTATTATTCTTTTTGTGGCATCTATGCAGTTCGCCTGGAATACAGGTTCTGCGCCAAATAACCTGGCGGTACCTGCAGCACAAAAATGGGTAATAAAAGAATTGCAATTGCTGCAAAATGAACTAAACAATCTGAGGCAGGCCAACAGCGACAGCGTAGATAAAGCTGTTTATTTTACTGCAAGAAAACATTACAAGCACACTCAGTTTTTCATTGAATATTTCTCTCCTCTGGAGGCAAAGCTGTATATCAACGGGCCATTGGTACCAAAGCATGAACCTGATTTTGGCAAACAAATGATTGAACCGCAAGGTTTCCAACGGATAGAAGAAATTTTATACAGTACAGCTAAAAAAAACAAATCTGCCGAACTGCCGGAAGAAGTAAAACGCCTGCAGGAGCAAATAAACAATCTGATTAAATATTACAGCAGTGCCGCATTTACGGATGATATGCTGCTGGATATGTGCCAGCTTGAACTTTTCCGTATGGCTGCATTAAATTTAAACGGGTATGATGCTACTATCTCCCAAACCAATGTGCAGGAAGCCGCATGGTCATTGGAAGGTATCAAAATAACTATTGATTTTTTTAAACCGCATGCACAAAATATTTCTGCCATTGATTGCTTTACGGCGTTGGAAAAAGAGCTGGCTCATGGTCAGGCTTTGCTGATGGCTAATACGAATTACAGCAGTTTTAACCGGCTGAATTTTATTACAAAGTTTATTAATCCTGCCAACAGCCTGCTGGTAAAGTTTCATACACTTGCCAAACTGCCGTGGAATAAAAATAAAAAAGCATTGCAGTTGGCAAATGGTTTTTTATTTGGAAAGGAAAGTTTTAGCCTGCAGTTTTTTTCAATTTATTATGATGATACTCTATACATAAAAGAACAGGCTGCTTTAGGCAGGCGCTTATTTAACGATCGCATTCTTTCCGGTAACAATCAAACCTCCTGCGGCGGCTGTCACAAGGCAGCACTGGCATTTACCGATGGCCAAAGTAAAAGCGCCGGACTGGGCAATAAACCTGTGAATAGAAATGCGCCTACCTTACTGAACGTCATTTACCAGCAGGCTTTTTTTGCAGATGGCCGTGCGTATCAACTGGAGCAGCAGGCGCTGGATGTAATACACAATCCTGTTGAAATGAATAACAGTCTGGCTGCAGTAGTGGAAAAACTGCAGCGCAATTATTACTATAAAAATAATTTTGCCCGTGCATTTGCCCACACCATTCACCAGGGCATTACAGAATATGCGGTGCAGAAAGCATTGGCAGAATATGAAAAAACGCTTGTGTCATTTAACAGCCGCTTTGATAAATACCTTCATGGAAGTACGGCTGCATTAAATGAACGGGAAATAAATGGATACAATGTTTTTGCCGGCAAGGCGCTGTGCGGAAGCTGTCATTTTCTTCCGTTGTTTAATGGTACGGTACCGCCATATTTTACAGATTCAGAATTTGAAGTAATAGGCATACCGGCAAATGAAAATAATAATAAAATAGATGAAGATGCAGGCAGGTACAATGTAACACAACTGGCAGCACACCTGCATGCTTTTAAAACGCCCACAGTACGAAACGCTGCACTCACTGCACCGTATATGCACAATGGTGTTTACAAAAATCTTCACCAGGTAGTAGAATTTTATCACCGTGGCGGAGGAAAGGGATTAGGATTTGATGTTCCAAATCAAACCCTGCCGTTTGATTCTTTGCAACTTTCTGTAAAAGAAATAGAGGATATTATTTTATTCATGCACTCGCTTACAGATACTGCAGGTTTGTAACCAATCCTTCCGGCACAGCATATTTAGAAACGCATGTCTACCATCAATCCCTGCTTCTGCCGGTGTAAATCATAATATATTGTACCAGCATGGCAATAGACGCCAGTGCTGCCACTACATAGGTTAATGCCGCCCATTTTAATGCATCCTTTGCTTTTTCATGCTCTGCAGGCCGGGTTATGTTGGCAGTATCCAGCCATTTTAATGCCCTTGCAGAAGCGTCAAACTCCACGGGTAAAGTAATTACAGAAAAAAGTGTGGACACGGCAAATAAAATAATGCCGATTAATAAAACTGTTTGATTACCCCCACCAAAACCCAGCATACCAATGCCGGCAATAATTACCCATTGAGACAGTGTAGTACTGAGCTGAGTAATGGGTACGAGCCTGCTTCTCAACATAAGCATTGAGTAAGCGCTGGCATGCTGTACGGCATGTCCACATTCGTGAGCGGCCACCGCAGCGGCCGAAATGTTTCTGCCTTCGTATACTTCAGCGCTCAGATTAACTGTCTTATTCACCGGGTTGTAATGATCCGATAAAAAGCCGGGGACTGAAGTTACCTGCACATCATAAATACCATTTGATTTCAGCATCTTTTCAGCCACCTCCTTTCCGCTAAGCCCGGAGCTGGTGGGTATTTCTCCATATTCTTTAAATTTACTTTTAAGCCTGAACTGCACGGCCATGCCAATGAGCATAAAGATGACAGATATTGCTAAAATTCCTATAGTCATTGTTATAATTTTTTATAAATAAAATACAAACGTTACGCCAGTTTTATTTGCTGTCAAAAAGACAAAGTCACTGTCGTATTTTAAAAAAATGCAATTGTGCATGTACCATTTACTTGAAAAATTCCTCACCTCATTTTTATAATTTTGGCCGGTTACACATCAAATTTATTTAAAGTTGTAACTTAATCATCCTTGAAAATTTAAATTGTCGTTTTAAATTTTCAAGGATAATAGTTATCTTTAATGGTATGATACCACGTTTACTGGAGCCTGAAATTTTAAAGCTGCTAAAAGTTTTTCCAGCAGTTTGCATTCTTGGTCCACGGCAGGTGGGTAAAACTACGCTGGCAAAAAAAATTGCTGCGTCCTTCAAAAGACCGGCACTGTATCTGGATTTAGAAAATCCGCTGGATCGCCGCAGGCTAAGCGACCCCTATACATTTTTAAATGAAAATGCCAGCCG